>JBDSYI010000103.1:0-10999 GCA_039925745.1 Casimicrobium sp.
CGCCCAAAACCGAGGACGCAATCGCTCCCTCTCGGGCCCGTATCCAGTTACAGTTGCCGCGCAACGTATTGATCTCTCCATTGTGGCAAACCATACGGAACGGATGCGCTAGATCCCACGTTGGGAACGTGTTGGTCGAGAAGCGTTGATGCACCATCGCCAATGCCGTGACCAACATCGGATCTTTAAGATCAAGATAGAACGCGCCAACCTGATCGGCCAGCAACATGCCCTTGTAAACAATCGTGCGCGTTGACATCGACGGCACATAGAACTCTTTGCCGTGGCGCAGCTTGAGCGCCTGAATGGCATGACCGGCGCTCTTCCTGATGATGTAGAGTTTGCGTTCAAGGTCGTCCTGATTCATGCCCTTGGTGCCGCGTCCGATAAACACCTGACGAATGATCGGTTCAATTGCGCGCACGCCATCACTGAAACCGGAATCGTCGACTGGGACGTTGCGCCAACCGAGGAGCACCTGGCCTTCTGATGCAATGGCTCGTTCGATTTCCTGCTCACAGGCCATGCGCGATGCGGGCTCCTGCGGCAGAAACACCATTCCCACGCCGTATTGACCGACGGCAGGCAACGTAATCTTTAATTTGCCACACTCGCGGCGAAAAAAAGTGTCCGGTACTTGAATCAATATGCCCGCACCGTCGCCCTGGAGCTTGTCGGCGCCTACCGCACCGCGATGTGTGAGATTTTCGAGAACCTTCAGACCTTTTTCGACAATGTCGTGGCTCTTTCGACCCTTAATATTCGCCACGAAGCCCATTCCGCAGGCGTCGTGCTCGTGCTTCGGATCGTAAAGGCCTTGCGCTGCGGGCGCATAAATGCTCTCCGTTGCGGACGGGTAGGGGGTGTCAGTTAGGGCGGCTTGCTGCATTTCGGTATCCACGGTAGCGCACTCTCCAGAGCATTGCATTGACTGTGCTAAACAAGCACCCCGCTATGGCTAATCAAAGCCAATCAATGCAGAAACGGTATAGTTTTATTCACGGGCTGCATAGTTTATCGAATAACGAGCTTTGCTGCAACGCGATAAATGTTGTTTTGCCGCTCCCCGATGCGCACGTTGCAAGACTTACCTCTTGCGCTATGCCATTGTCTTGCGGTTAAATCGAGAAATTGCGTATAACGTATTGATTGCGCTTCGGTTTTGTCTGTCGGAGCGTGTATTCCAGAGTTTGAAAGGCCCCACCGTGGTTACATCCAGAACGTCTATTAAGTCGCTACTCTCCGTCGCGGCTCTCGCAGCCCTTTCGCTTCTCGCCGGTTGTGGCGGCGGCGGTGCCGTTACGCCAAGCTGCGCGGACACTAATAATTGCCCGGTCGCCGTTCCACCGACACCGCCGCTCGTGATCAATCCCGGTACGCTGAACGCCTATGCAGGCGTCCCAGTCGTTGTAACAATCAGCAGTGGCGTCGGACCTTTCCAGGTGTTTACCTCTGATGCGACCGTGCTGCCAGTCACGCAGGTTGTGCCTGGTGCAGCCATCACACTCGTTCCCGCTAACGTAGATGCCGATCGCGCAGTCACGCTTACTGTGCGCGACGCCGCCGGACAGACCGCCACGGTTGCGGTTACGGTCAAGGCGACGCCGTTGATCGGCGCGATGACCATTACGCCCGCAAATGCTTCGCTTTGCGGCGCGTTGGGCCTCCCAATTGGAACGGTAGCCATCTGTTCTGGTGAAACCGCTTCGGCCTCGTTAACGCTCAAAGGCGCAAATGCGTTGCCGATCGCTAATCGTCAAGTTCGCTTCGATGTAATTCTCGGGCCCTACAGCTTTGCGCTGGATCGCGAAGCGACGGTGTTTGCCAAAACCATCACCGTCACCACCGACCAGAACGGTCAGGCCATCGTTACTATTCGCTCGGATGCGGGTGTGCCGACGCAGGTTTCGCTGATTCGCGGGACAGACATCACCAGCGGCAATCGCGTTGATGCATCGTTCACGATTCTGCAATCAACGAGCGGCACGCCCGCCTACAGCGTGAGCCCCGCCAAGGCGAGCATCACCGGATACTACGTCAACACTTGCGGTGGTGGCTCCGTCAGCTACGTCATCTACGGCGGCACGGCACCCTACACTGTATTCGCCAGCTCGTTGAGCGGCATCAATCTTGAAGTTGGCGATACGCGAGGCCAAACAGTCATCGTGCCTCGTTCGGGCGGGTCATTCAGCGTCGTCGCTGCAGGCAGTGCATGCGCCGGCACCAGCACCACTTTGCTGACAATCACCGATGCGACGGGTCGCGTAATAACCGCCTCGTTTGACCTTGTTGCGGGTACAGTGGCGTTGCCAGTTCCTGTGGATCCAAACGCGCTTGTGGTCACCCCCCCTGACGCTCGCATTGTTTGTGCGGTAAATACCGTGGTCGTATTCACCATTTCCGGTGGAACGACGCCGTTTACGGTGGCGACAGATCGTCCGAGCGATACCGCCGTTTCAGGTGGGAACATCCGGTTGCTCAATTCGCTGGTTGCGGGCACAGTCATTAACGTCGCCATTGCCGACGCCAAGAGTAAAACCGTGGCGGCAAAAATAACTTGCTTGGCGCCGAATGCGCCGCCGCTTCTAATGTCGCCGCCTACCGTGACCGTAGCGTCCGCGGGGGGATTCTGCGCGACGATACCGCCCGCATCAACGTCGGTGACGGCGGCGAGCTTGGGAACTGCGCCATACACGGTTTCGCTAAGCGTGCCAGCCACGGTCGCATCGGCTACGATTTCTGCTGCTGGAGCTGTCACTGTTACGCCGCTCAATGCCACCAGCGTGCCGGCCGGAACAACCATCGGAATTACTGCATTCGACAGCACGGCCCGCAGTGGGTTTGCTTCGTTAACCTGTCAATAGCATTATTGGCAGCTCGCTTGAAACAGCCACCTCTGGGTGGCTGTTTTGTTTGCGCGTCATCGGGCGGTAGTGACTGGGGTCACGTTGATTGCGGTGGTGTAGCGACTGGTATGTGTCGCGTTGCAGTGAGTTCAATAATTTCAGCGACCACCGCGCTCGGCCTGTCTCGGTAGGACTCAACGACCAAGTGAGCCGTGTCGCGATACAAGGGGTGCCGCACTTCGTAGAGTTGGCGCAGGCGTGCTAACGGGTCTGCGACCATCATTAGTGGACGGTCCCGGTTGCGCCGGATACGCTCGTATGAAGTCTCAGGCGTCGAATGCAGGTAGATGACCGTCCCGCGAGCGTGCAACACCTCGCGCGTGCTCGCGTTTAGGATCGCCCCGCCACCAGTGCCCAGAATAATGGGCTGGTGCTGCGTTAGTTCCTCAATGATTTGCGATTCGCGAATACGAAATGCTGGCTCGCCCTCGATCTCGAAGATTGTCGCAACACTCACGCCCGTGCGCCGTTCCAGTTCATGGTCGGAGTCGAAGAATGGACGATGGAGCCGCTTCGCCAGCAGTTGCCCAATGGTAGTCTTGCCCGACCCCATTAAACCAATTAGAAAGATGTTTTGCGTGTGCACAACACTGAAAGTCTTTACGTCAATTTGACTGAGTTTAAATGCGTTGCCCGATGGCGAGCGACGAGGCACAGAAGCGTTTGACGTATCGTGTTTCTTGAAACGTAAAAAAGGCGCGATATAGATCGCGCCTTTTGCCTTTTTAAGGCCGAGCGAGAGGCCGTTAGTTAACGGTTCCCGTCGTGTCGGTCAAGATTCGCGGCGTCAGGAAGATGAGCAATTCCTGCTTGTCAGTGCCGCGGTTGGTGCGCTTGAACAAATTGCCGATGAATGGAGCATCTCCGAGAAACGGTACTTTGTCGGTCGAGTCAGTAATCGTCTCTTCATAAATGCCGCCGAGTACTACGGTGTCGCCGTTATTGGCGATGACTTTGGTGGTTACATGGCGAGTATTCACAATGGGGCTGCCATCCTGAAAGCCTGCGATAGAGTCTTTGGTCACGTCCACATCGAGAATGACACGGCCGTCAGGGGTGACTTGAGGCGTCACTTCGAGGCCCAGGACCGCACGAATCGTCACCACCGAAGACTGCCCGCCAACACCGCCGGACACACGCAACTTAAATTCCTGACCTTGTGAGATCGAGGCTTTTTGATTGTTGGCCGTGACGACGCGTGGGCTGGAAATGACTTTGCCGCGGTTGGCTGCTTCGGCGGCTGACAACTCGAGATTGACCAGATTACCGTTGCCGAGATTCAGGAACGTCATGGCGAGCGTGCCAGCGGGGTTGCTGACAGGCAGATTGACGTTGTACGGAACCGAGTTGATGTACTCGCCTGTAATAGCACCAGTCGTCGGATCCGGTTTTTGACGCCAGTAATAACTTGATGGCGAGAAGCCGGTAACGATGCCCGTGCCAGGTACGTTGGCCTGATTTGGATCACCAATCGGCGTGCCGGTTATGCCGACATTTCGTCCATTGCTGTTGAGGCCCACGCCAACTCCAAATCGCGCGCCCAGTTGGCGGCTAAATTTGTCGTCTGCGATCACCACGCGCGCTTCAATAAGCACTTGCTTAACTGAGATGTCGATGCGTTGAATCAGAGCGCGGACTTGCTCCAGCTTAGACGGCGTGTCCTGAACGATCAAAACGTTGGTACGTGCATCAACCGTTGCGCTGCCCCGCTTGGAAAGCACGCCAGTGGTTGAAGCGCTTGCTCCAGTACCCGAGGTTGTCGGAACCAGAATCTTGCGTAACTCTTCGGCCTTCTGATAATTTAGTTGGAACAACTCTGTGCGCAGCGGCTCAATGTCGGCGACCTGCGCTTTGGCCTCAAGCTCCTGCTTCTCTTTCAGCGCCAATTCTTCCTTGGGCGCAATCCAGACCACGTTGCCGTTCTTTCGCATGTCCAGGGAACGGGCTTGCATGACCAGATCTAGCGCTTGATCCCAAGGCACATCTTTTAGGCGTAGCGTCACGTTGCCAGCCACAGTGTCGGACACGATGATATTGAGGCCAGTGAAGTCACCAATGACCTGTAAGACCGAGCGCACCGCAATATCCTGAAAATTGAGCGATAGTTTTTCGCCTTTGTAGCCGGGGCGGGATCCTTGCGTCAGTTTGTTCGGATCTTCAACAATCGGCTTGATTTCAATGATCAACCGGTTGTCAGTCTGATAGGCCGAGTGTTCCCAAAGTCCTTTCGGCTCGATCACCATCCGCGTATTGCCGCCTTGGGTGAAGGTGTCAATCAGTTGCACCGGCGTTCCAAAGTCGGACACATCAAGCTTGCGCTCCAGATTGCGCGGCACGGTGGTGCGCAGAAAGTCGACGATCAGTACCTTGCCTTGCGGTTTGATATCGATTCCGGAATTAGCCGCCGTCAGATCGACAATGATGCGACCTTCGCCGGCCTGACCACGACGAAAATCGACGTCGCGCAAGCCAAAGGTTGCGCCATCGGTGGCCGCCGTTGCAGTGAATCGACCGGTCGCCGGGGCGGCATCGGCAATTGCAGTGCCCGGCGCATCAAACAAGGCTATCGAGAGTTTCTTGCCGTCATTCTTGACGTCGTACGCCTGTGACTTGACCAAATTCAGAACGACACGTGTACGGCCTTGCGCCTGCACGACGTTATAGCTGCGCAGCACCGAATCGGTCACCTCGTTGGTCGCTTTACCAACACTCGTAGTATTGGCGAAATCGAGTACCAATCGCGGCGGCGATGCAATGGCGAACACAGCGGGTGCGCCGGGCAGTGGATCCTTCAGCGAAAAAGTCAGTGTTGTGCGACCCGCCGCCCCTTTCGCAACTGAAACGTCCTCAATGACGTTTTGCGCCGAGGCAATCGGTACAAAACCTGCCAGCGTCAGCGGTGCTGCCAAAGCTAATAACGTGGCGAGTGTTCGCCCTTTCCCGCATAGCGCGCGCAATCGTTGCGTGGTCTTCATTTCTTTTGCTCCCGCTCTTGCAGCATGATCTTGGTTTGACGCTCGGCCCAATCGCCCGCACCGTCTTGAAATAGTTCTTTCATCGTCACTTCACCGTCAGAGATGGCGGTAATCACGCCAAAGTTCTGCCCCATGTAATTACCCTGTCGAACTTGAAAAACGCGGTTATCGTTAGCCTTGACCAAGCCTACAATGGCACGTCCCTTTTGCAGGGTGCCAACCATCTTGAGCGTCTCAAGCGGATAAGCCTCCAGCGCTTCTTTGCGCCGCGCCATGTCGGGTCCGCGGGACCCTTTACCCGTTTCGATTTTTCTTGGCTTGAATGGGTCGGGCTGGTCGAATGCGTTGTACGTAAACGCTTCGTAGGGGCGCATCGCCGGTATTGGATCAATTTTGCCTTTAGAGGCCAAGCCCTGCTCGGCCATCCACGCTTTCAAATCCTGGTCATCGCCGCCGCCACAACTGGACAGCACCAAGGCGCTTGCCGCAATCAACAAACAGTTAACCGGGCGTGTAATGAGCATCTTCATCATTTAGGTGCCTTGGCAGCTTCCTTCGCCTTGCGCTGCTTCGAGACCTCTTCGTCGTCAAGGTAGCGGAAGGTTTTGGCGACAGCCTCCATCGTCAACACGCCGTCTTTGGGGTCTTTGTTGACGATGGAAATATCGTTCAATGTCACGATACGCGACAGCTGCGACACATCACTGGTGAAGGCGCCAATGTCGTGGTAGTTGCCGGTTACGCGTAAATCGACGGGTAGTTCTGCGTAGAAATCCTGCTGCCGTTCGACACTTGGCTTGAACAATTCAAATTGAAGTCCTCGACCCAATCCAGCCTGATTGATATCTGATAGCAAAGCGTCCATTTCGCTCTTGCTAGGCAATTGCCGCAGCAGCGCGCCGAACTGTTGCTCAACCTCCTTGAGTTGCTGAACATACAAATCCAGATTGATCGCCTGCGCCTTTTTCGAACTGTATTCCTGGCGCAGCGTTACTTCCTGTTTCTCTTTGGCATCGAGTTCGTCGTACTGCGGCATCCAGCCGAAATACGCGGCAAGCCCCATTAGCACAAGAATTAACAGCGTGATCGCGCCGAATTTTGCGGGTAGCGGCCAAATCCCGATGTCGCGGGGATTAAGGCGTTTTAATTCGTCCCAAGTCATGTCTATGTCCTATTTCGTAATCGCCTGCATGACTTTGTCACGCGAGCTAGGAGCCACAGTTTTGGGGGCCGTGCCATTTGGCACGGAGGTTCCGGGCACTTTTTCGATTCCCTTGAGGCTGATGTTGAGGCTGAATTCATTGACGCGCTGGTTGCGGTCTGTTACCGCCTTAATCTCCACCAATTCCGGCTTTTCAAGATACGGTGACGACTCCAGATTTCTCATCAACGTGGACACGCGGGCATTCGATTGGGCAAGGCCAACCAAATTAACCTTTTGCCCCGTTTGCTTCACCGACTTCAGGTAGACACCATCGGGAAGTTGACGCACTAACTGATCAACCAGCTTCACGGATGCGCTGCGATTCACTTGCAACGTCTCGACGACTGACTTTCGCGCCAGCAACGCGGCTGTTTGCTCTTTAAGTTTCTTGATCTCGTCGATCTGCTCGCTCAACTTTTTGTTTTCTGCCACCAGAAAATCGTTGCGCCGCTGTTGCGTTGCTATGCGCTCATCCAAATACAGTTTGCCAACATACCAAACGGCGGCAACGCCGAACAGAACACCAATGAGTATGAAGTTGAATTCGCGGCGTCGCACCGCGCGTTTCATCTCGCGGTGGGGCAGAAGGTTAATGCGAATCATGCGTCAAACCTCCGCAGGGCGAGTCCACACGCCACCAGCAATGCCGGGGCGTCAGCCGCAAGTTGTCGAGATTTCACGCCCGGGCTCAAGCCCATCTCGGAAAAGGGGTTGGCGACCGAAGCAATCACATTGGTACGCCGCGAAACAGCATCGGATAAGCCGGGCAGTGCTGCGCAGCCACCCGCAAGCAGCATGTAATCGAGCTGGCCCTGTGCGCTGGAGGTCAGGAAGAACTGCAACGCCCGCGCCGCCTCGATAGCGAGCGTATCGACATACGGACGCAAAACATCGTTGTCGTAGTTGGCGGGTAAATTTCCGGAGCGCTTCGCAGCTTCGGCTTCCTCGCCGGTCATGTTGTAGGCGCGCTGAATTTCCTGCGTGAGCTGGTTTCCACCAAATGGGCTTTCACGCATGAAAATCTGCTCGTCATTGCGAAATACGTAAAAGCGCGTGGAAGTGGCGCCGACGTCGAGGACGCCGATGTTCTGATCAATGCCTTTGCCGGGCAGCGCTTCCGCCATCAGTTCGTATGCGCCCATAACGGCCATGGCTTCGATGTCCATGACGGCGGGCGTCAGTCCGGCAGATTCGACAGCCGCGACACGATCTTCTACTTTTTCACGGCGCGCGGCGGCAATCATGACTTCAACTTGTGTTGCGTCATTGGCCACGGGTCCGATCACGGCAAAGTCGAGATTGACCTCGTCGAGCGCAAAAGGGATGTATTGGTTCGCTTCGGCTTCGACAGCGAACTCAAGGTCATCTTCGCGGTTGGTGGCAGGCAGCGTGATGCGCTTTGAGATGACCATACTGGTAGGTAGGGCAATCGCCACGGTCTTGGAGCGGGAGCCCAATTTCCGCAACGCACGTTCAATGGTTGCGCCCACCGCCTCTACATTGGCGATATTGCCATCCGTCACCGCGTCACGCGGCAACGGTTCAATGGCATAACGGCTTAACTCCGGGCGTTGCCGGGTGCCGGACAGCTCCACCATTTTGACGGCGGTACTGCTGATGTCAACTCCGATGAGCGGGGTGCTTTTTGCACCGAATACTCCCCGGAGTGAACCCAAAAAATCTTTTTGCATTCAGAGCTTAGGCGACTTTATGTCGCCTGAAACTTTAAGTTGGGAGAGGAGTGTTGCATAAGGTGCGTCCGCTGGCAAGAAGTGGCTAAAAATTAGGCCCTCTATAATTAGAAAAAATACAACATTGGCATAAGGGCCCACCGGCTGCGGCATTCGTCAGCAGCATTTGCGACAATGGCGCGCTGTGGAGAAAGCCCCCATGAGTGATGGCCGGATCCGGGGGAAAAGGTCTTTTCATGTTCAAACGTTGGCTGATTTATCTAGTTTCTGTGTTTGCTGGCGTTGCGCTGGTGGGCGGTGTGGTGGGTGTGCTGGTCTGGGTGCTCATTAGCGCGCGGCTTCCCTCGCTTGACGTGCTGACCGACTATCAGCCCAAATTGCCTTTGCGAGTGCTGTCCGAGGACGGCGTATCCCTTGCAGAATACGGCGAAGAGCGGCGTCGGGTGGTGAAACTCGACGATGTCCCTGTGCATGTCAGGCAGGCGATTCTCGCTGCCGAAGATGGTAAGTTTTATGAGCATTCTGGTGTCGACTGGTTGGCAGCGCTTCGCGTGGCATACACAAACCTCACCACCGGATCAAGAATTGGCGCCAGCACGATCACCATGCAAGTCGCGCGCAACTTCTTCCTGACCCGCGAGCGAATGGGTTTAGCCGGATATTTGCGCAAGGCTAATGAGGTAGTGCTCACTTACAAAATTGAGCAAGAGCTGACTAAAGATCAGATTCTTGAGTTGTACATCAATCAGATATTTTTAGGGCAGCGCGCGTTTGGATTCGCCGCCGCCGCACAGGTCTACTACGGAAAACCGCTGGCCAGCATTACCGTTGCCGAAGCGGCGATGCTTGCCGGGCTCCCCAAGGCACCCTCCGCCTACAACCCGTTTGCCAACCCGAGTCGAGCCACCCTGCGTCAACAGTACGTGCTGCGGCGCATGCGTGAACTTGACTACCTGAACGATGAGCAATACAAACTCGCGGTGGCTGCGCCGTCGACGCTCTCGCGCGACGGCATCACGACGGTTCACTCTGAGTTTTTAAATGAAATGGTGCGGCAGTTCGTGTTTGATCTGGTCGGCGAATCGGCGTACACCCGTGGTCTGACGGTCACCACCACCATCAAGGCGCATGATCAGGAGGCGGCCTACCAGGCACTGCGTCGTGGCGTGCTTGAGTATGAGCGCCGTCATGCGTTTCGCGGCCCCGAGGCGTACGTTGAGCTGCCTGCTGCTGGAAAAGACAGCAAAGAATCAAAAGAGGCTTTGGCTGAGGCGATTGACAGCGCCCAGCAGCAATTTCCTGACAGTGATGACTTGCTAACAGCGGTCGTGCTCGAAGCTACAGCCAAAAAGGTCGTAATCACCCGCGGTGAGGGCGAAAACTACACGCTCGAAGGCGAAGGCATTCGCTTCGTCAAGAACGCGCTGTCAGAGAACGCGCCTTCGGGCGAGCGACTGCGACGCGGTGCGGTGTTGCGCGTGACGCAGGACGAAAAAAACGTGATGCGCATCACACAATTGCCACAGGTTGAAGCCGCGCTGGTCGCGATGGACCCTAAGGACGGCGCGGTCAAGAGCCTTGTCGGCGGCTTTGATTTTTACCGCAACCAGTTCAATCACGTCACGCAGGCGAGCCGTCAACCCGGTTCGTCCTTCAAGCCGTTCATCTATTCGGCAGCTCTGGAAAAGGGCATTACCGCGAGCACTGTCATCAACGACGCGCCGCTGTATTTTTCGGCCGGACAGACCGGTGGCGAATCGTGGGAACCAAAAAACTACGACGGCAAATATGACGGCCCGATGCGCGTAAGGACGGCGCTCGCCAAGTCAAAGAACATGGTCTCGATCCGCGTGCTGCGCTCAATCGGCCCGGGCTACGCGCAGGACTACATCACCAAATTCGGCTTCGACCCGAAGCAACATCCGGCCTACCTGACACTTGCGCTCGGTGCAGGACAGACCAATCCGATGCAAATGGCAGCCGCGTATTCGGTATTTGCGAACGGCGGTTTTCGTATCAAACCCTACTTCATCAAAAAAATCGTCGACAGCAAAGGGCAGCTCGTTTATCAGGAAACGCCAGTGGTCGCGGGCAAGGACGCGCAACAGGCGATCGACCCGCGCAACGCCTTCATCATGACCACCATGATGCAGGACGTGATCCGCGGCGGGACCGGCGCACGCGCCCTGGCGCTCGGGCGCAGCGACCTGGCGGGCAAGACCG
>JBDSYI010000104.1:0-11560 GCA_039925745.1 Casimicrobium sp.
TAACGGTAAATGATCTAAAGATAGAAGAAAGTGTTTGGGAAAAAATCACTCGTCCACTGGGTTTGACGCCGGAAGAGTTGCTCGATGCAGCCAGTGGAATCGCCAGTACGACGACAAAAGAAAAAAGGAAACGCTGAAACCATGTCTCTCACCACACCGGTAGTTGCCGCGCGCGGCCTAACCAAGACCTTCAAAAAACATATCGCCGTGAACGGCATCGACCTCAATATCGAGTCGGGTCGAATCGTCGGGCTCGTCGGGCCGAACGGCGCGGGCAAAACGACGGCGTTGAGTTCAATCCTGGGTTTAACGCCGTACGAAGGCGAATTGAAAGTGCTCGGGCGCGATCCGTGGACCGAGCGCGACGTGCTGATGCGCGACGTCTGCTTTATCGCAGACGTCGCCGTGCTGCCGCGCTGGATGCGCGTGTCGCAGGCGCTCGACTACGTAGAGGGCGTGCATCCGCGCTTCAACCGCGCGCAGGCCGAAGGGTTCCTGGCAAAGACAACGATCAAGCGCAGCAGCAAGGTCGCCGAGCTTTCGAAGGGCATGGTGACGCAATTGCACCTCGCGCTGGTGATGGCGATTGATGCGAAATTGCTGGTGCTTGATGAGCCGACGCTCGGGCTCGACATTCTGTTCCAGAAGCAGTTTTACGAATCGCTGATCCACGATTACTACGACAAAGATCGCACCATCATCGTGGCGACGCATCACATTGACGAAATTGCACATGTGTTGACCGATGTGATTTTTGTCGATGGAGGCAAGATCGTTTTGAGTTGCAGCACTGATGATTTTGAATCGCACTTTTTTGAGTTGTCCGTGCACGGCGAAGACATTGCGGCTGCGCGAGCGTTCGGTCCTATCCATGAACGGCACACCTTCGGCCGCAGTGTGTTTCTTTTCCGAAACGCTGACCCAGAGCAGCTTGCGACGCTGGGCGAAGTTCGCACGCCGAGCCTCTCCGACGTTTTCGTAGCGGTCATCACCAATCAGCCAATTGAAGTGAAAGGTACCGCATGAACAGCGCGACCACCCATCGGCCCGTGCGCCCGCTCTACTGGTCGGTTCGGCGCGAATTGTGGGAGCACCGCTCGCTCTACATGGCACCACTGATCGTTGCCGCCGTCACTCTGATCGGCGTATTGATCTCAGTGCTAACGAGCATGTCGAAGAGTCTTGCCAAGGTTGCAGCGTTGGACCCGGTACAGCAAATGTCGCAGCTCTCGGCACCCTACAGCGCGTTGGCGTTGATGGTGCTGATCACATCGGTGCTCGTCGGATGTTTCTATTGTCTCGACGCACTGCACGGAGAACGCCGTGACCGCAGCATTCTGTTCTGGAAATCACTCCCGGTTTCGGATACGACGACGGTGCTGGCAAAGGCGGGTATTCCGATGATGGTGCTACCGCTGATTGCATTCGTCATCATCACGATGATGCAGCTCGTCACGGTGTTCGTCAGCACGCTCGTCGTGCTCACGCATGGCATCAGCGTGACGACGCTTTGGTCCAAACTTCCGTTCATGCAGATGCCGGTCGGCCTCTTCTATTTTCTCGTGGTGACTGCCCTCTGGTATGCGCCGGTTTACGCGTGGTTGCTGTTCATTTCGGCATGGGCGAAACGCGGCACCTTCGTATGGGCGGTCGTCCCACCGCTGGCGCTGATTGCCTTTGTTGCAACCATCGGCGGCGGGTCGGCCGTGACATCGGTCATCAAGTCGCGGTTGATCGGTGCTGCTGAGCAGGGCTTTTCTATAAGTTCGCGCGGAGAAATGCTGCCTGATCCGGTGAAGTTTCTATCCAACCCCCAAGTATGGATGGGACTGCTGATTGCTGCGGGGCTGCTGTTTGCAACCATACGTTTGCGACGACGACGCGAACCGCTCTGACCTAGTTCACCCCACCTTCCCCCCCAATCCACCCGACACTTTCAACGGAGACGTCGATGAATACGCTTGTCCTGAATATCCGACGTGACTGGGATCGCCTCGCCAGTACATCGCTCAAACTTTCCGCGCAGCTCTGGTTTGTCATTGCAATGGCAGGAATGTGGCTCTTCGTTTACTACATCGCGGGCTTCTACGGTGGGCCAACGCTACAAGGTAATTTCGAAGCGTGGAGTCAGAAAAAAAACCTGCTTCACGGCTATGTTCGTGGCGACACGTTCGGCAATCTTCAATTTGCCGCGCATGTGCTGCTAGCCGCCGTGATGACGCTCGGCGGCACCCTTCAACTGATTCCGCAACTGCGCGCGCGATGGCCAAAATTACATCGATGGACGGGCCGCATTTTCATCATCCTCGCCATCACGCTGAGCGTCAGCGGACTCTGTCTTGTATGGATCAGCGGTCGCCACCTTCATCTGTTCGGTGGGCTTGCCATCAGTCTTAACGCGGTACTCATCATCACCGCCGCCGTCATGGCCTGGCGCTATGCAATGGCTCGAGACTTCGCGGCGCATCGTCGCTGGGCACTGCGTACGTTTGTCCTGGCAAACGGCGTGTGGTTCATGCGACTTGGCTACATGGCGTGGATCATCGTGAACCAGGGTCCCGTCGGCATCACTAAAAACATGGACGGGCCGTTTGACCGGTTCTGGGCGCTGGGCGCGTTTTTGTTGCCGCTGCTGGTGCTCGAAATCTACCTTCGAGCGAAGCAGAGCGGTGGAACTTCCACCCGATTCGCGACGGCACTATTACTCGTTATGTCGAGCGCGCTGACAGTCGTGGGTACGTTTGGTGCGTATATGTTCATGTGGCGACCGCTGCTGTGAGCGTGCAGGGACGCATTGATCGCGCTGCAAACCTCGCGTTAGCTGCCACCGCGTTCAGTAGACGCGCTGAGTCCGGCCCGACATAATGAGCCGCTATGACTGCGAACCCACCCATTCCCCGCTACGGCATCGGCACCTGGCGCATGGGCGAGCAATCGTCCGCAGCGCAGGCGGAAATCGCCGTAATCAAAACGGCGATTGAGCGCGGCGTGACGCTCATTGATACGGCGGAAATGTATGGCGACGGCGGGGCGGAGGAAGTAATTGCTCAGGCGATCACTGGTGCGCGTGCAAAGCTCTTCATCGTAAGCAAGGTTTATCCGCATAACGCATCGCGAAAAGGCACGATGGCAGCCTGTGAGCGCAGCCTAAAACGGCTCGGCATGGACTACCTTGATTGCTATCTGCTGCACTGGCCCGGTGAGCATCCGATTGCGGAAACGGTCGATGCGTTCGAAACGCTGAAAGCGCAAGGCAAGATTCGCTCGTGGGGCGTATCAAATTTTGATGTCGCGGATATGCAGGAACTCGTCGCTGTTCCGAACGGCAAAAACGTCGCTACCAATCAGGTGCTCTACAACCTCTCGCGGCGCGGCGTTGAGTTTGATCTGCTGCCGTGGCAGCGCGAACGCGGCATTCCGACGATGGCGTATTCGCCGATTGAGCAGGCGCGGTTGCTGGGATCGGCCAAGCTCAAATCGATTGCGATCGACATCGGTGCGACGCCTGCACAGCTCGCAATTGCGTGGTTGTTGCAACAGCCTGACATGATCGTGATTCCGAAAACAACGCATCTTGCACGTCTGGAAGAAAACCTCGGGGCGCTCTCGATGACGCTGGACGCGACCACTTTAGCGGCGCTCGACGCCGCGTTCACACCGCCTCGAAAGCGCGAGCCACTCGCGGTGCTTTGATCATTGTTTGATTCGCGGTGTGCGGCGTCACTGTGAAAAAAATATTTCAAGATTTGTCACATTAGTCGCCGCAAAACGTCTATCCACCCAACATGGAGTTCCACATGAAATTTTTTGCTCTGCTTTTTGCGGCCACGCTCGCAATTTTGTCCACAACCGCTTCCGCTACCAACATCGTCTGGTCGTCCGCCGATACGTTCGACCATACCGAGACGCTCGCACCCGGCAAATCAACCGAACTCTGCGGCAACATTGAGCCGCGCCTGCCCGTCGAGTGGAAGTACGTCGGCGACGGACCATTGACGTTTGACATTCATCGCCATTCCGGCAGCGAAGTCGTTTACGCAACCCGCAGCTATTTGACGCGCGAGCTGAATGGCCGATTGAGCCCGACGTTCAATTTCGACTGGTGCTGGATGTGGACGAACGAAACGGCGGACGCGGTGACACTTCGGGTCAACCTGAAGCGTTAATCTCAACAAGGCAGCGACAGCAGCTTTTTCGTGAAAGCTCGTGTGCATGGGGGCTAACGGCGTAAAAATGCGAATATCGACAAGTAGGCTAATGCGCGTCTAGCCCCTATTGCAACGTCCGTTCAGCAAAATGCTGATGCCGCTAAGGCCCGGAAACTGCCTTCGCAATGGCGCTCACCTGCGCCTTGGTAAGGTTGCCCAACACCACACGGGCAATGCCGTCGCCGCGCTGCACAAGCAGCAACACTTGCCCGCTCCCCTGAACCGTCACCGCTCGCGTGCCCGCGCTCGCCAGTCCTGTGACCACCTCGCGTTTGCGGCCTGCAGTCTCTTCTGCTGCCGAGGCAATCATTTCGTAATAGCCCTCGGGCGAGCTGACGACCGGGTTCGCGCTAATCGCTGCACGTTCGAAAAACTGCACTCGTATCGTCGGTCCCGCGCTGGTTTGGGCGCCACCGCTTCGCGACCAGTTGCACTCGGACACACCGGCTTCCGGCTTTTGCACTGCCAGCACTTTAAGTGTCGCGCCCACGGCTGCGCCCACCTGCTCGGCAGTTAAGACTTGAGCGCACTTAATCGGCGTAGTTTGCGAGTACGCAGCCACCGAAATCAGGGGCAGGCACACTAGCGCAGTCCATCTAAGCGCGCTTAAGCGGCTGAAAGCACTGACCAAACAGTCGTATCGCGTTTGCCTTAACACCACCGCTACCCCTCCGTTTCATCCGGTCGAGTGAATTTTATCGACATAACAGCGCCGCGAATTGTTGTTCGTGATGCCCCGCTTGCCTGAAGCTATGCTACTCCCGCACAGAGACCGGAAACAAAACGAGTCTGATGGCCGTCATTCCAGGCCGAAATTATGCCCCGCGATTAGCTAGGTCACTCTATGCGGCATGATGCACACTAGCGGCAATAAAAACTGTGCGAGTGGTTCCGCCGCGATCAATGCCGCGAGCAGAGTCATTGCGGTAAAACCACCCCCAGACAACCACGAGAGATTGCCCCGTTGAGCGCTAAATCCGCTACGTCCACTACATCCACTGCCGCCGACCTTCGTGGCGCAAGTCGTCTGATCATTGATGCCACGACCGGCATCACCGATTTGGTCGAGGCAATGCATCGAAACATCGCGCGCGTTCCCGTGGTCACGTCCTCTGCCGAAAACGGTCGCACATCGGGCATCGCAGGCTTCGTGTATCGCACCGTACGTGGTGTGACTCGGGTTGTCGGCGGTGGCATCGACGCCGGTCTGGCGCTGCTGTCACCCGCGCTAGCGGACGTCCCGAATGTGCGCGCGCGCGAAGCGGTTTTGTCGGCATTAAACGGCGTGCTGGGTGACCATCTTGTTGCCAGTAAAAACCAGCTGGCGATCCCAATGCAGTTTCGCCATCGCGGCCACTCATTGACTGTGACGCGCGATGGCATCGCCCAGCAATTACCCAACGCTTCCGGCAAAATTGTGGTGCTCATTCACGGCCTCTGCATGAATGATTTGCAGTGGAAAACAGGCGGCGATGACGTGTCCACCGCGCATGATCACGGCGCGGCTTTGCACCGCGATCTCGGTTTCACGCCGATTTATCTCCGCTACAACAGCGGCCTGCACGTATCGACCAATGGACGCGAATTTGCCTCTGCTTTGAAAGCACTGTTGGCGGCGTGGCCCGTGCCAGTGGAATCACTCGTGATCGTCGCGCACAGCATGGGCGGACTGGTGTCGCGAAGTGCATTTCACTATGGTCGCAAAGCACGTCACGCGTGGTGCAAATCGCTCGACAAAATCGTTTTTCTGGGCACACCGCACCTTGGCGCGCCGCTCGAACGCGGCGGCAACTGGATCGACATTCTGCTCGGTGCAACGCCGTATGCCTCCCCCTTCGCGAAACTCGGTAAAGTGCGCAGCGCTGGCATCACCGACCTGCGCCACGGCAGCGTGCTTGATGACGATTGGCAGGGACAGGATCGCTTTGAACCGGCGCTGGACGCGCTCACGCCAGTGCCGCTGCCCGCGAACGTGCGCTGCTACACGATTGCCGCCCGCATCGACAACGGCTCGAAGACAAACTCGGTTAGCGCCGCCGGAAAGCGCCTGCTCGGCGACGGCCTCGTGCCGCTGAATAGCGCACTCGCCGACGCCCGCGGAAAGCACGACGACGCAAAGCGAAACCTGAAATTTCCACCTGAGAATCAATGCGTCGTACACGGCGTAAATCACATGGAATTATTGAAAGCGGCGCAGGTTTATCCGGCGCTCAAAGCGTTCGTCGCCGCTTGAAACACATCAGAGCAGCGCGACAGCGTATGCTGTATCTATCCTAAAAATCTGGAGTTCTACATGACTATCTGTCCCGTTGCCATTGCCGTTGGTTGCAAAAAATGTCCCATCTTCAAAGTCTGTCCCGTTAAAAGCGTGATCGGCGACTACAAGCCAGCGGCCCCGACCGCCGACGCACCAAAGACGGCGACGAAATCGGTGTACCGAAAGCCGCGCAAGTCGCCTGCCAAGACAGCAGCCAAATCCGCCGCCAAAGCAGCGACCAAGCCAGCCAGCAAAAAGAAGAAATAACCTTCTTCCGCGTTGCGCACTAGATAGGTGCGCATTTGCGGCACGATTTGCGTAGCATTGCGGCTATCTAATTGAGGAGACACCCATGCTTCGACCGCACCTGTTTATCGCTCGCCTTGTCATCGCGGCTGCCGCGCTCGGCGCGCTGACCGCAGCGCCCGCGCAGGCCGCAAAAACGACGGAGTGCACAGCACTTAAGCTCTGCTTTTGCGTCAACGACGACTTCAAGCCGTTGATCGCAGAAAAGGTCAAATTCTTCCGCGCAGCGATTGCCGAGCAACGCGCCAAAGGCAAAGCCATCGGTTACGTCAGCGTGCCGTTGTCAACGCTGGGTGGCGGCTTTTTCGACGTCAACGCAGAGGTCTCCCTGGGCGCCAAAAAGCGAGTAGAGGCGCGCTTCGGCGAAAGCAATGTGTGGGCACTTAACCCTGGCTCGACCGACTCTGAATTGAAGGTCGGCACGGCCTACGGCACCAACGACGACTACATGCATATGTGGACGCAAATACTCGAAGGACCGTCCGGCATGGGTGAAGATTTTGACTTTGTCTACTTCGTCGGACCGTCAGATTTCGCCGCCCTCTTCGGCCTCGACGGCAAGGGCGACATGGACAAAATTGCCAGCTACTTTGATAAGCGCCTGGAAACTGACGCCGGTCTAAAACGCGAAATTGCCCGTGGCCGCGTGACCAAAAACTCGTTCCGCAATTACTATGCACTGAAGGCGTCCGTTTCGTTCAGCAACGGCGCACACGACGAGTGGAACATCTTCCGCTTACTCAACGAGCGTCGCCGCGCCAACGCAAAATTTGGCGTCGCCAATCAGATCGGTGTGCTGTTTGACGGCAAGCCTGTTTCGCCAGTGGAATCGGAGCAATCCATCGCGGCGGGCGTCAGCGGAGCATGCAAAATCTGAGCGTTTTTTTGACTCGCGCCGAAGCGGCTGTGACGTTGCAGCCACCGTCGCTTCCCGGCACGTCGTTCCGAATCGGCACGCTTGCCGATGCCGATTGCATCAGCGCGCTGGCGATGCAGGTGTATCTCAACACTTACGCCACCGAAGGCATTCGCCCGTTGCTGGTTCGCGAGATTCATACGCAGCTCTCAATCGCCGCGATTTCCGCGCTGCTAGCCGACCCTGCCAAGTCGTTCATACTGGTCGAGCGCGCCGAGCATTTGATCGCGTTTGCACAAATCACCCAGGGCGCAACCAATGATCTGGTTGCAACAGACAACGCGGTTGAGTTAAATCGCCTCTATGTGCAGGAACGCTTCGCTGGCCAAGGTCTCGGCAAAGCGCTGCTACACCACGTTGAAGCGCTAGCTGCCGCATCGGGCGCGTCAACAATGTGGTTGACAGCGTGGGCAAAGAACCTTCGGGCGCTCGCCTTTTACGCCGCACAAGGCTACGTTGATGTGGGAACGACGATGTATCGTTTCGAGCACGAAGCGCACGAGAATCGCCTGTTCGTAAAAGAAATCGGCGAGCAATAGCGGGCATCAGCTTTTATCTATAACGACGTTTTCACAGGGGCTACCGGCCATTTATTTCATAAGTCGATAAATGGAAAATATCAGCGACAGCCCCTATGCAAAGGCGCTTACACCAAAAAGCTGATCCTGCAAATCTGTTTTTTTCGACATGCGCTACGCCGGTGTAGGGTGCGTCCGCGGCGTACTCACCACGAGATAAATGCCGAACAATGACACTGCCATCCCAGCAATCACATTCCACCCCAGCGTCTCGCCAAACATCAGCCACGCCATCACCGCCGTCAAACCGGGCACCAGATACATCGCGCTGGTCAAGCGCGTCACACTGCCATGTCGCAGCAGATAAAACATCAGCGAAATGCCCACGCCTGAGAGCACAAACACGCTCCACAACATCGCAATAATCACCGAGCTAGTCCAGCGAATAGTGAACGACTCAAACCACCAGGCAAACGGCAGCGTTGTCACAATCGCCGCCGCAAACTGAATCACCTGACCGCTGCGCAAATCAAAGCTCGGCACGTAGCGTTTTTGATAAAGCACGCCGATCGTGCTGCCGAGCAAAGCCGCGACGCAAATCACCACCGGAATACCGAGCGCACCGGAAGTCGCAACGAGCTTCGCGGCCAGCACCAGCAACACGCCAATGAATCCAATCGCCACGCCGAGCACCTGCCGCCGCGTCACACGCTCGCCAGTCCAAAAGCTCAAGCAAACCGTCAGCACTGGCTGCAAATTCACGATCAGCGCGGCTACGCCTGCTGACAACCCCATGCGGATCGCCACCCACACGCCACCCAAGTAGAGTGCCTGAATCAACACGCCAGCGACCGCAATGTGAAACGCATCGCGTCGGCTTGGCCATTTCGCCCTGCCGACCAGCGCCAGCACCAGCATCAATGCGCAAACAGCCGCATAGCGAAGGACAAGAAAACTGAGCGGCTCGGCGTCGGTAGCTGCAAGCTTTGCCACCACATAACCCGAAGCCCAAACAACGATAAACGCAGGCACCGCCAAACGTGCAGCAACAGAAGATTCAGCCATGACGGCATGCTAGCCGGGCAGTCCGCAATGCACTGACGTGGTTCCGGTAAGCGGCGAAGTATTTCACTCACCAGCGAAAGCAAACCGCCTTAGCATCCGAAATATCTGCCCGTCATTGGCCGTTCGTGCTAACTTCCTGAGGCCAACAATAAGCGGGGGATCATGAGCAAATACTTCACGCTAATGCTCGCATCGGCAATGATGAGCGGCTCGCCCACTTTCGCCGCCACTCCCACCAGCACCAACTACGCTCTCCCGTCCAGCGCCGTGAACAATGGTGTGGCCGATCTGGCCTCGGCCAACTTCAAGCTCTCCTCGTCCGTCGGTGACATGGCCTACACAATGCGCAGCACCAGCACTGGCTTTGTGTTGAGTCCAGGCTTTTGGCATGCGACGATTGGTGTCACTCAGGGCTGCGTGCTCGACGTCGACGGCAACAACTCCATCACCGCGATGACCGACGGCCTCATGCTCCTGCGCGTGATGCTCGGCCTCACCGACGATGCTGTGATCAATGGCGCTACCGTCTCCGGCGCGCCGCGCACCACGTGGGCGCAGATTCAGCCGTTCGTGCATTTAGCTGCGCTCGACATCGATGGCAATGGCTCAACACTGCCCGCCAGTGACGGCGTCATGTTGCTGCGCGCCATGTTTGGACTCACCGGCACGGCGGTCACCAACGGCGCAGTCGTTGGCAGCCGCACCTGGGCCGAGATTCGAACCTACCTCAATACCAATTGCGGTGGCAATTTCGCGTTGTAACGTGAACACCCGACGGGGTTCCACCGCCCGCACCGATGAAGTCACTTTGATTGCATCACGCCCAGGGAGATCGTCAGGGGGAACACCGTTGGGACATCCACCCTTCGTACGAATAATCTATCCGCAGACATGCCCGCGAGGGCGCGAATCCAGACCGAAACCAACAAGTGAGCAGCATGAATCAGCCAACCAATCCGATCGCCCGACTTTCTAGCTGGCTTGCGCTGCTGCTCGTCTTCTGGAGTTGCGTGCTCAATGCCCAAGTCCCGCGAACGCTCAACTATCAGGGCTATCTGACCAACCCAAGCGGTGCAGCAATCAACAACCCCGCGCTCTCGCTCATGTTTAAGCTCTATTCGGTCGCCTCGGGTGGGACAGCGCTTTACAGCGAAACGCAAAGCGTCATCGTGTCGAACGGCATCTTCAACGCGCTGATTGGTAGCAGCACGCCGTTAAACCTGAGTTTCGACCAGCCCTACTTCGTCGGCATCACCATTGCTGGAGAGCCGACCGAGATGGCGCCCCGACAACCGCTTGCCGCTAGCCCTTATGCCATGCGCTCCGTGATCACCGAATCACTGGCTCCTGCGGCCACTGTGTCAGCAACACAAATCACTGGCACGATCAGCACCACACAAATTGCCAACAACGCGATCACCCAGGCGAAACTTTCACCGGTTGCCGGATCCATCGCAGGCAAAGTGCTGGGTAGCGATGGCGTCAACCTGCGCTGGCAAGATGTCGGTGCTGCCGGTGGCGGGGTTGAAGTGGTGAAGTGGACAGCTTTGGTAGTCGGCGTGAACGACACTGTGTCTAGCACGATAATACCGGCTGGCTCAGTACTGCAGGGCGTATCGGCCACTGCCACCTTCGCGAACTATGCGGCGGCCTGCAAGTCGGTAGATCTCTACGTCGCCCCACACTATTTGGCCCGTTGGCTAGGCGTCAATCCGGCGACGCCATCAGTCAGCGCAAACAGCAGTCTCGGCCAATCAGTGGCCGTTCCTTTTGACATGCCGTTTCGAGCGTTCGGGCTGCGGTGCTATGACTCGGCATCCAATCAAATCCCGCTTGCCCCCGGCATGACAGCCACGGTCAACGTCACTGTTAGCTGGACATACCCGCCGCGGGTCATTAACTAGACAGGCAATCCTACGCATTTTTGAGGGTAGCAATTATTTTCGCTAACCCGCTGTGAGTGCTTTAGAAGCGCCGTGCGGAGCGGAGCCGCTCGTACGGAATTGGAGTTCGCGCTTGCGAGCGAAGACCGTACATCCGAACGGGTTCCAGCATCGACACCAACGAAGTCATATTGATCGCGCCGCGGCCTGATGGATCGCGAGGTGGGACCCTGCGGGTGGTCACATTAGCCAGTAGCGACTTAATCGTCGTCTTGCGCCTCTAGCGGAAACACCGACAGGCTGCGAACACGATAGCGGTTGCGAGACTCATGTGGACGCCGAAACGACGATTTCGGAAGCGGTTGCCGTCCATGACGCCAGCAGCCAGATCGCGACGGTCAGCACCG
>JBDSYI010000105.1:0-13174 GCA_039925745.1 Casimicrobium sp.
ATGTCCCGACAACAGGACGACCGAAGTCTTCGGCGCAGCGCTGGCGGCCATCGGCGCGCTGGCAGTGGCGGACCGACTCAAGTTCTGCGTCGACAACCAGCCAAGCGCAAGTTTGATGTTTCCGGTCACCTCCACGGTCGATATTTTGACTGCCAGCACGTCGCGTGCAGGGATGTTCAGGCCGCGTGCCTGTGCCACTGCCGCGCCGCGTGAGGCATCAAATTTTATTGGCGAAGTAGGCTCCTTGCTCATCGTTTGTGCGTTGACGGCGGGTGTCAGCAGAAGGGAGGCGTCAGCGACGTTGCCGCCGAGACCCAATGCCCCGAGTAACGCAGTCTGAGCGATCAGCGCCACCAGCGTCACCGCCGCGATGACACCCGCGGCCACCATACTGATAGAGCGATGGTTCATCTGCAAGCGCTCCGCGAATTCATAGTGCTGCGCAACCGGGCCGTGTCATCGATAATCATGCAGGGGCAAAAAATTCAATATTGAGCCCTAATTTTCGCATTACCAGTGAACTGCCCATGCGCGCCGATCCCGACGACGACTATCCCCGCGTACCCAGCCGACGGCGCGCATTGCAGGCGGCCGCCAGCCTCGGCATGTTGCCGCTGGCGGCCGCAATCCCCGCAGCGCACGCGGCAAAGCTCGCTTTCACGCCCGCCTGCTTCGACGTGCAGGAAGATCGCGCCTTGATCTGGTTGAGCGCGAACGAGGCCGCGAAGCTGCATGTGCGCTGGGGCGTCACGCCGGAGTCGCTCACAAGCCAGAGCGCGGTGGGCTCGTTCGACGCCACCAGCGATTTCACAGGACACGTTGCGCTCACCGGCTTGCCGCAGGGAGCAACCGTGTTTTACCGTGCGTTTTCAGGCGATACGGTGGCGTCTGAATTGTGTCGGTTGCAAACGCCACGAAAACGAGGCCAAAGTTTTTCTGTTGCGTTTTCGGGAGATATGCAGGAAACCTACAAACCGTTCCGCATATTCGACGTGATGGAGACCGCGAAGCCGGACTTTTTTGTGCATTTGGGAGACACGGTTTATGCCGATTCGCCGAAGCGCGATTTCACGCCCACAACACGGCATTACCGAATGAAACATGCCCGCATTCGCGCGGATCGACCGCTTCAGGCGTTCATGTCGCAGCGTGCGAATTTTGCGATTTGGGACGATCACGAAATCGAAAATGACGCGCATGGTGGATTGCCGCAATTGCCAGTTGCGGAGGCCGTTTTCCGCGAATACTGGCCCTGCGCGAGCGTTGAATCAACGGGACTCTATCGAATGTCCTCGCTGTCACCAGAGGTTGACCTGATCATCGTCGACACTCGTCGATTTCGCAGCGTGCAGTCGATGGTCGACGGTCCTGAAAAAACGATGCTGGGTACGCAGCAAAAAAAGTGGTTTATGGACACGTTGAAGCGCTCGAAAGCCACCTTCAAAATTGTCGCCACGTCGGTGCCGTTTCACGGCGGAAGTCAGGATGCGTGGGGAAATTACAAAACGGAGCGTGACGAGATTGTTGGCTTCCTGAAGCGTGAAAAGATCAACAACGTTGTGATGATTTCTGCGGACTATCACTTTGCCCGCGACTGGACCAATAAACGCACTGGCATCCACGAGTTTATGGCGGGGCCGCTCGCTACATTCCGTGCATTCGATCGCACACCAGAAATCCGTGCACGCCATAGCAAGGGCGCGCATTTTGTGTTCGGCGACGACTTCAATTTCGGGCTGCTCGGCTATGACGCTGTCGCCAACAATTTGCGCGTCAGCTATCAAGACAGCCAGGGGAAGGCGCTGTTCGAAACGGTGATTTTTGCGGTGTAGTTTAAGGTGCGATTGTTGTATGGCTTTTACGTGAACGCCATATTTTATAAGGGATAGAACGAAGATTTAACAAAAGTCGACTTATGAATTTTTTCTCGGCTAACCCCGTACGAATGGCGTTTTTACGATAAAGTTGATAAATATTCTATCGTTCGAACCGTACGTAATTCGTGGCGTGTAAGCGGAGCGCTTCACTTGTACAGCCCTATTTTTTTTACGAGAAAAGCAGAGGGTATTCACGGTATGACGTTGCGTTCCACCGAACTATCGCACGCCTTAGAAACCAATACTCCGCGCAAATTTCACGTCGGGCTTCACCTTATGCTCCTGCTCCAGCTGGGCAAGGAATTCCTCGGGCGTCATCGTTTCATCGAGCAGTGTGATCTGACGTTTAACCGCTGCGAAATCGCCCGGCGTCAGAATTTGCAGCTTGTTCAACCGCTCGCAAAACGCTCCCGTGAGGTTCGCGCTGTTTCCGTCTAGCGCTTCCGTTACAAACATCTTTTCGCGCTGCTCACGCGTGAGCGGTTTGAACTGAATCTTGAAGGTGAAACGACGCAGTGCTGCTTCATCGATGCGATCAAACAGGTTGGTTGTGCAGATGAATACGCCCTTGAAGCGCTCCATGCCTTGCAGCATTTCGTTGACTTCGGTCACCTCGTAACTGCGCTGCGCCAGCGCCCGGCTTTGCAGGAACGAGTCGG
The DNA here is from genome assembly GCA_039925745.1 of Casimicrobium sp. GTDB lineage: Bacteria > Pseudomonadota > Gammaproteobacteria > Burkholderiales > Casimicrobiaceae > Casimicrobium. The sequence goes on from JBDSYI010000105.1 coordinate 2,537, forward strand.
CTTCGTCGAGCAGCAGCACGGCCTTTTCCTGCTCGGCTTCCTTGAACATGGCGGCCATGTTTTGCTCGGTCTCACCGACGTATTTGCTCATCAAATCGCTCGCCTTTTTGATGATGAGCGGACGTTCGATGGATTTTGCGATGTGCTCGCCGAGCGCAGTTTTTCCTGTCCCAGGCAGGCCGAAAAAACAAAGCGATCCATTGCCTTTGTTTTTGAGCGCATTGACGATTTTTTCAATCGGGTGACGCGTTTCGATATTCAAAAGCGACAAGTCGTACGTGGTCACCAGCGGTCGATATTGTGATTTATCTGCGTCTTCTTTGTTGCCGAGAGCCTCATCGCTGCGATCAAGCTGTTTCAGCATCAACGCTTCAACACTTGCCTCTATGTCGCCCTCGACTCGACCATGCGTCAACTGCGCAAAGCGGGCAGCAGCATGGATTTGCGCGGGTGTAAGCGTACGGCGGGTCGCGAGTTTTTCGACGAATTCGTCGCTCACATCAAGACCTGCGAGATGCTTCTTTGTAATGTTCGCACGGACGTTTTGTGGCGGGTTTTTCAGTTCGAGATGAAACTGGAAGCGACGACGATAGGCCGGATCAATCTGGTTGATTGAATTTGAAATCCAGATCGTTGGCACGGGATTATTTTCCAGCGTCTGATTCACCCAGGCTTTGCCGTTCACGCTGCCGCGATGCTGCTCGTCGGAGAGGAACATGTTGAGCATCTCGGAAGGATTGCTTGGAAACACGTCTTCCACTTCATCGAACAGAAGCACCGTGTTGTCGCGGCCTTTCAGGAACGATTGTGACACCTGTAACGAGCGATAACGCTCTTTTCCAGACAGGCTTTGACCATCGCGATCAAAGCATTCCACCTCGTACAACTCGGCACCGGACAGAGCAGTGATGACTTTCGCAAACTCTGTTTTTCCCGTTCCGGGCGCGCCGTAAATCAGCACGTTCACCCCCTTCTCGCTACGCTCTGTCGCGCTCTTGAGCAAGGCTGCGAGGTAGCGCGCGTCGGCTTCGACGTGCGGGTAATCGCAGATCGTCAGTTCGGAGGCTTTGGCTGGTTTAGTGAACGCAGCCATCATTGCGCTCTCAGACTCATAAGCTTCGAGCAGGATCGGCAACAAACGATCCGAAAGCCGCATCAAATCGCCCAGATCGGTGATGTTGTGCTCGGCAATCGGTGTGTCGATCAGCGCGAGCGATTCAAGACGTCCGCCGGGCTTCAGCGCTACGGCGATATCGTTGGGCGACACTTTCGCGACCTCACCCAGCATCGCATGCGCTTCGCCCGCGCTGGCGGCCTTGCAATCGACCAACACCGGGCGCAAGTCACGTGTACATTTGGCGAGCGCGGCGCATTGAATCAAGGTGCGTTCTGCGCCGGTGAGTGAGAGCACTTTCGCCAGCATGCCAATGTTTTCGCTTAGACGAACGGGCGTGTCGCGCGTGAGCTTTTCCAGCGAGTCAACGGTACCCTGAAACAGCGCGAGCAGATCCTTTGCGTTCTGCTTGCAGAATTCATCGAGGTAGTAGAACAGGGTACTGTCGTCATAAGTGCCATTCCACACGCCGTGGCGTGCGATGAATTCGTCTGGCGATAGCTTGCCAACGCCAGCCCATGCGGGCATTTCGGCGCAGCGGTGGCTCAGAAAGTGTTGCACCTTTTGCGCGATAGAAACCGGCCAGACGAGGTGTCGAGCCGAAAGCGTCATCACGTCGTTAATGTCGCGGCGGAGATTGAATTTCGGGCCCAGCGAAAGAACCAGCTTGAGCGCAAACAACGACGACAGACGGTCAATCGGCACCGCATGGTGCGAGTGTGGCGACGAAATCATCAGGGCGCTATCGATCAGGTCAGACATGGAATTCCCCTCTAGATGGGTGCGTAGGCGCGGGTCGCGCTCTGGGCAACTTCGGTGACACTGTAACGCAGCTGTGATGGCTTCGGTGGACGGCATTGCTTACAATCCGCCCGCACCCCAAATACACACGCTTTTATGCAACGCATTGCTCCCCTCTTGCTCGCGCTTTGTGCCGCCCTTTCGTCTGCCGTGGCGCTGGCGGATTACCCGGATCGCCCGATCAAACTGATCGTTCCGTTCGCGGCCGGAGCAGGCACCGATGCGGTGGCCCGGTTCACGGCACAAAAAATGGAAGAACTGTTGAAGCAACCCGTTGTGGTGGAAAACCGCGTGGGTGCCAGCGGAGCCATCGGCACGCAGGCGGTCGCCAACGCAGCGCCTGACGGTTACACGCTGTTGTTTGTCGCGTCACCCTTCACCACGGTTGCCGCCGCAACGCCTGCGACAGCGAACTACGATCCGGTGAAGCAATTTGTGCCCATCGCACTGATCGCGGCCGGTCCACTGGTCTGGATCGCCAACGCGCAGGCACCATTCACTACCATGCGCGAAATGATCGCCTACGCCAGGGCGAATCCCGGCAAGCTTGCCTACGGCAGCGCCGGCACCGGCGGCGTGAATCATCTCGCACTGGAACTGTTCAAGCTAAAAACTGGCACCGACATTCTGCACGTTCCCTATAAGGGCATTGCGCCGGCCACCACCGATTTGCTGGGTGGGTCGATCATGATGCTGACTGGTACGATCCCGGCCGTTTTGCCCTACGTTAATTCAGGCAAGGTGCGCGCGTTGGCCGTCACCGGCGACCGGCGTTCTCCGCTCATGCCGGGTGTACCGACCATGAAAGAAGCCGGTGCCAATGGCACCGAGGTTGCCAACTACTGGGGGATAGTCGCGCCGGTTGGTACTTCGGCAGCCATCGTGCAACGACTGAACACCGAGGTGCAGAAGTTTCTCGCGCAGAAGGATGTTCAGGAACGACTTGCAGCGGACGGCGTTGATTTAACGCCCGGTGGACCTGAGCGTTTGGCCGCGTTCATCGCGAATGATTACAACGGCTGGAAGCGGTTAGTTACCGATGCGAAATTGAAGCTGGAGTAATCGCCACGGCGGGCAGTGCTCGCACTACGGCGAGCCCGAACGCGCTACATCAACACGCTCTGCGCATACTCTTTGAGCGCCACCAACGGGATAATGTCCAGCGCCTTCTCATGGGTGGCTTCAAGCGCAACACGTGGCGCGCAGCCCACCCCGTACGCCTCAAGCCAGCGCGCAGCGCATAAACACCAGCGATCACCGGGCTGCAAACCTGGGAAACCCCACATCGGCGCCGGCGTCGATAGATCGTTGCCGCTTGCTTTGCTAAAGGCGAGAAATTCTTCGGTCATGATGGCGCAGACCGTGTGCGATCCTGTGTCATGCGGGCCGGTTTCGCAACAGCCTGTGCGCATAAAACCGGTGACAGGATCGTGACTGCAATCCTGAATCGGCGATCCGAGTACGTTTAAACCACGAAAAGACATTCGCGAACACCTGTAAGAACAACGTGTTCGCGATTGTAGGGCGCGGCATCAAAGTGACCGCGCCAATGAGATAGCAATCGCAAGTCGCGACTGATTACATCGCAGAGCCGAAGTCTTGGCGAACGACGAACTTGCTGTCCATCGGGGTTGCTACGGTCTTGACCGACGCTGTCTGCGTGGTATCGCCAGCTTTTTCTGTATGGGCAGCGACGTTAGCATCGACGTGCTTCAACGAAGTAACAGTGACCGATGTTGACAAACCGAAGTTGTCTTCATGCGGTACGTACGTTGCCGAGAATGCGGTAGAAACGCCCAATGTAGACAGTGCAACAGTAGCGGCGATAGTAGAGAAGCGGATAGTTGATTTCATAGATAACTCCAGGAGGATTAATGAGTGGCATCTACTTGTCGTGATGCTCGTGACAAACCTTACGCAGACAGTACGTGATTTGGTTTTTGTCTTCGCACTCAAAAAATCTTTAGGCCGCCCGAAACTTGCTCGCGGTCTTTCCCATCGTTCGTTTCAGTAATCGATAAACGTCGCCGTCAAACGCTAAGCGGGTGCCGCCGGAAACGGCGCACCAACGATCAAACACCAGCACGTCGCAACGATCGTTAGCGACGTCGCGTTCTTCGAATATCGCTTCCCCTGAAAACGGCCACGCCGGCATCGCCAGATCCGCGAGTGCTGCGCGTAGTCGCTTGCCATGTTGTTCCGCCGTTTCGGTGCCATCGCACGCACCGTGGCAGCGCCCGACCTGCCGCGCAAAGCAGGGTTCTGAGTCACTGCGTGGTCTGGAAAACCCGAGCGCGTGATCGCACAGTTGATATTCCCGGGCAGCAAACATAAGCCATTTTTTTGCCGATGCTTTATCGCTGAACGGACCGTACAAATCGAGCTGCGATTCGTTCATTTGCGCAGCTCCAGACCACTCAAGCGGCGCAATGGCGTGTTCGTCACGCAAGCGGTAGAACCCCAGCTTGTCTCGCCGACGCAAATTGACGTTGTGTAATGGCATGCGCTCCTTTACGAGCTGCGCTTCAAGCAATAACGCGCTGAACTCTCCCGCTGTCGGCAACCACTCGATACGCGTCAATTCCCGCGATAGACGAATGTCATTTGGCGTCATATGATCGTTGGAGAAGTGCGCGCGAATACGTTCTCGCAAATGCTTGGCTTTGCCAATGTAGAGCGGCAAATCATTGATGCCGTAGAAGAGATAGACGCCTGGAGAATCAGGAATATCTTTTAACGCATCGACCGGCAATTGCGCGGGCAGCGATGGCGTTTTAAGCAATGATTTGACGGCGGCCACGACCACTTCATTGCCGACATCGTTCGCCGCAACGCTCACGAATGCCGCTGTCGCTTCGGTATCACCCATTGCGCGATGCCGGTCAAAGCCGTGCAACTCATGGCGATGGATCAGCGCGTCCAACCCGTGCCCGTCAGCGTCGGGATACAGCTTTCGCGACAAGCGAACGGTACACAAAACATCCGCCGTAAAGGCTTCGGAGATGCGACGAAATTCATTCTTGATAAATCCGTAATCAAAGCGCGCATTGTGGGCAACGAACACCGCGCTTTCGAGCATGCGTCGAACGTCGTCACGCACCTCAAAAAAACTCGGCGCGTCGCGCACCATCGCGTTGGTGATTCCCGTCAGCGCCTGAATTTCGGCGGGGATCGCGACGCCTGGATTGATCAGCGACTGCCAGCGCGACTGCGTGCCGTCGGCATGAAACCGAATGATCGCGATCTCCGTGACACGATCGGTGAGGGGTTTCGCGCCGGTAGTCTCGACGTCGATGAACGCGAAATCGCCAAGCGCGCGCAGCGCGTCGGGAAGGGGCTCTGACGCGGGGCTGGATTCCACCGTTATCGGACGCTAGCGGTCACTGAAGCAACGAAGGAACACGGTTTCGAAGTTTCGATACCGCATTCAGCTTTTCCGTGTAACCGATAGTCATCGGTGGTTGAGCGCGTAATAATGAAAAAGTCGATAAGTATAAATTCACGCTGCTAGCCCCCGTAAAATGGTCGTTTCGTGCAAAAGCTGATAGCCATACATGTGTTGCAACGCCTGCTCAGCTTTCAATAACTCTGCTCAAAGGCCGCTTGCCGCGCTTTTCTCCAACACTGCATCCACTGCCCGCCGTTCATCGAACACGAAGCAATCCCCCGTGTAGTGATCGTGCCCGACTTCCTCAAAATATCGCAGGATGCCGCCCTGCAACTGGAACACGTTTTTCACGCCCAGTGATTGCAAGAACGGCGCAGCCTTTTCGCAACGAATACCACCGGTGCAAAAGCTCACCACCGTTTTATTTTCCAGTTCGTCGATGTGCTCGCGTGCGGCGTCGGCGAATTCAGTGAAGTTGCGATTGCCCCAATACAGCGCGTTGTTGAACGTACCTTTCTCGAATTCGACATCGTTTCGAGTGTCGAGCAACACAATGTTTTCGCCCGCATCCAGTCGACGTTTCAGTTCGCTGGCAGCCATGAACGGTGCCGGTGCATTCACCGGGTCAATGCCTGCTTGTCGGAACGTCACAATCTCGGGCTTGAGCTTGATTCTGATGCGTTTAAATGGCACGTCGTCGCTCCAGCTCTCCTTGATGTCGAGATCGTTGAAACGCGCGTCGTCGTTCACCATCGCGAGAAAGCTGCGCACGGTCGTCTCCGCGCTGGCGAGAAACATGTTGACGCCTTCCGGCGCGATCAGGATCGTGCCTTTGAGGCCCACGGCGACGGCTTTGGGCAACCATTCGGCTTTAAGTGCGGCAGGATCGGCGATGGCGACGAATCGATACGTCGCAATATTCAAAATTCGGGACATCAACGCATTTTAAGCGGGTCGCAAACCAAGATAATTCGAGATCAGTCGGCGATAATTTGCGCTCGCGCATTATTAAAACGGTCGTTTTGCATAGAGGCGGCCGCTGCGCACCACTTAGTTTTTTGAAATTGGAGACGAGCGATGAACGGACATTGGGTAGACATTAAGGCGCACGATGGCGGCAGCTTCGGCGCATACGTTTCCACTCCCCCGACCGGCAGCGGTCCTGGCATCGTGCTCATTCAGGAGATTTGGGGCGTAAATCAGCACATTCGCGACGTCGCAGACTCGTACGCGATGGACGGCTTTACGGTGTTCGCGCCTGACATCTTCTGGCGTCAGCAACCGCGGGTGGATTTGGGCTACAACGAAGTCGACAACCCGAAAGCGTTTGCCTTCATGAACGGGCTGGATCGCCCGAATGCAGCGCTTGATATGGCGGGTACTGCAGCCGCGTTGCGCGCGCATGCCGCAGTCAACGGCAAGATTGCGAGCGTTGGCTATTGCATGGGCGGCGCGTTGTCGTTTGTCTGTGCAGCGAGCGGCATCGTCGATGCGGCGGTGTGTTACTACGGCGGCGGCATCCACACGATGCTTGATCGCGTGGCAAACATTAAGGTGCCAATGCTGCTGCATTTCGCCGAAAACGACGGCCACATTCCAATGAGCGCTGTCGAGTCGGTGCAGGCCGCATTCGAGGGCCGCGACGAGGTGCGTATCGAGATTTACCCGGGCGTCGATCACGGATTTAATTGCTGGGGGCGCGCGATGTATAACCAGAAGGCGGCAGCGTTAGCGCGGGGTCGCTCGCTCGCCTTTTTAGCGAAGACAATTGCTTGATTGATGGCGCCGCCCTGGATGCGGACTGTTCATTCACCAAAAAACGATAAGAAAATTTCTACGGAGGAGAACCCCATGACTTACGCCGCACTTACCGGATGGGGCAAATGCATGCCACCGGCCGTTCTGACCAACGCCGATCTCGCGACATTTTTAGAGACCGATGACGAATGGATCACCTCGCGCACTGGCATGAAAGAGCGGCGAATTTCGCATGTCCACGCGGTTGAGCTCGCCTACGTTGCCTCGATGCGGGCGCTCGCTTGTGCGGGACTCAAAGCGACGGACATCGATCTGATCGTGTACGGATCATGCAGCTTTGACGAGATGGTGCCGAACACGGCATCGGCCCTGCAATACAAGCTGGGTGCGGTCAACGCCGCTTCGATGGATGTCAATACGGCCTGCACGAGTTTTCTCTATAGCTGGACGACCGCCAACGCGATGATTCGATCCGGCGTCGTCAAGCGCGCGCTGGTGATTGGTGTTGAGATCATTTCGCGCTACATGGACTGGGAAAATCGCGGCGTAGCCGTGCTGTTCGGCGACGGCTGCGCGGCGATTGTGATTGAGGCGACAGAAGAAAGAACGGGGCTGCTGGCGGAATCACTCGGTTGTATCGCGGATGCGCGGGGCATTTTGCGCATTGGCGGCTATGGCGCGACTTACGCCAACGCCAACGTCGCGTTCGGCGACATGTCGTGGATCTTTGATGGCCCGCAAATTTTCAAGAAAGCCGTGCACGGCATGACCGACGCCAGCGCAAAGACGCTCGCTAAAGCAGGCGTTTCGGCTGAACAGATTGACGTCGTCGTTCCGCATCAGGCCAATTCGCGCATCATCGAATCCGTCGCCAAGTACGCGGGCATCCCGATGAGCAAAGTGCAGCTCACCGTGCAAAAGTACGGCAATATGAGCGCTGCCACGGTGCCTGTTGCTCTCGTTGAGGCGCTCGAAGAAGGGCGCATTCAGCCGCGCGCCAAGCTGCTGATGCCCGCCTTTGGCGCTGGCCTTACCGTGTGCTCGCATTACGCTGAATGGGGTGATCGGGTGACGCCGAAAGACGTAAGCGATGTCGAGCTTGCGCCCTGCGAAAAAACTGCGTTGCAAATGGTCAACGATATTCGCGCGACCAAGGACATTCGTGGCCGTAGCGCTGCCGGGCTCACCGGAGCGTATTGCGTGGATCAGAAGCCGTACGGGACGCAGTAATCGGTGTCTGCTGCACCTACTTGTAACCGTGACGTATCGGGCTAATGCCGCGCGTAGTGGGGCACCGATTCACCTTCAGAGCAGAACTTCCTCATGATCGACAGGCGCTCTTGGGAGGCTTTGCCATCGGCCACCAGCTTGCGGATCGCGCAATCCGGTTCGTGCAAATGCTTGCAATCCCGAAAACGACACTGACCCAGCGATGCGCGAAATTCGGGGAAGGCTCGCTCGATTTCCAGACGCGAAAAATGGTTGAGGCCAAACACCTGCATACCCGGTGAGTCGATCACCCAGGTGTCTTCGCGCCCGAGCGTAAAGAGCCGCGTGAACGTTGTGGTGTGCTTGCCGGAGTCAAGCGCAAGCGAGATTTCGTTGGTCTTTTGCGCTTCTTCGCCGACCAGCGCATTGAGCAACTTACTCTTGCCCATGCCGGATTGCCCGATCAGCACCGAGCGTTCGCCGATCAGTTTTTCTCGCATCGGCGCATCGTTAAATTTCGCCGAGAAAAGAACGACGTCGTAGCCCAAATCGCGATACTTGGCCAATGCGTTCGCGGCGGCGGCCGCTTCAACCAGATCGATTTTGTTGAGGCCGATCACGGCTTTCACATTGCTGGCCTCCGCGCACACTAACCAGCGATTCAAAAGCTCGTCGGAATAGGCGGGAAGCGGCGCGATGATGCAGGCGACCTGAGTGACGTTCGCCGCGACCAGTTTTTCTTTGAACGCATCGGCGCGGTAGAACAGCGATTGCCGATCAACCACCGATTCAACGACGCCTTCGCGCTCATTGGTCATCGTCAGGTTGACCAGATCACCGCACGCCATTTGCAGCAGTCGACCTTTGCTAATGCACTTTATGCGCGTGCCATCGGGCATCTGCACGACGTTATGACGGCGTTGTGTTTCAATGACCAATCCCTGCAGCATGCCGTCTTTGCCTTTGTTTTCGTGTCGGATTACAGTAACTTGTGAGCGACTTCTATTCGCGCTGCACAGATGAAATCGTTGTTTGAAATGCCGCCTCTGCCATGCTCCACGTCATGCGTGTGGTACGCCACATCGCAGCGACTGTAGCGCACCACCAGATCGGGGTGATGATCGGTCGCGTGCGATATTGATGCGACGATATTGACGAAGGCAATCGTCTCGTAATAATTCTTGAAGTGAAAGCTCTTCACGACCCGCCCGTCGGCGTAGCGCCAGTCCGGAAGCACGGCGAGGTGCGCGTGGATATCGGCGACCGTAAACGCAGAATGGGGGTGCTGCGGCTCAGTCTTTGAGTGGGCCAGCGCTTCAAGTTTGGGTGCATTCATAACGAAATCTCCTTGCTGCTGTGTTTAACCGCCAGCAGACACCCACTGCCATCACGCAGCTGCCGGTGTCTGATGCTGTGCTCGAAGGTGCGCGATGCGAATCATCGCGGGTGGGTGCGAATGATGATACGCCGAGTAGATTGGATCGGGAGTCAACGTGTTGGCGTTGTCCTTGTACAGTTTTGTTAACGCGGCGATCAGGTCGTCACTGCTCGAAACTTGGGCGGCATAGGCATCGGCCTCGAATTCGTGTTTGCGTGAATAGGCCGAGGCGACAGGGGCCAGCCAGAACAACAGCGGTGGCAAAACCAGAGAAAACAAAATGAGCGCCACGCCTGGCGAGCGGGCTCCAGTATCCGCCGCAAATCCAAACGACGTGTAAAGCCATGGCTGCGGGAGCACCCAGGCCACGGCCGCCAAAAACGCAAGACTCGCGAGTGCCATAAAAACGATGCGTTTGACGATATGTTTACGCTTGAAATGGCCCAGCTCGTGCGCCAGCACGGCGACGATTTCGTTATTGCTTAAACGCTCAAGCAGCGTGTCAAAAAACACGATGCGCTTGCCTTTTCCGAAGCCCGTGAAGTAGGCGTTGCCGTGCGCGGAACGCTTCGAGCCGTCCATCACGAAGAGCCCCTTGCTTTCGAACTCGGTGCGCGTGAGCAAGTCTTCGATTGCGGTCTTTGTGGTGCCCGACTCCAGAGGCGAGAATTTATTGAATAGCGGCGCGATGAACGTCGGATACAGCGCCAGCATCAGCAGCTGAAACCCGATGAACACCAGCCATGCATACAGCCACCACAACGGTCCAGCCGAGCGCATGAGCCAGAACACGAGCGCTGCTAGCGGCAAAATTAATGCGGCGGAAAGCAAGCTGCCTTTCACCAGGTCCACCCAAAACGTCGCCTTCGTCGTTTTGTTAAAGCCGAATTTTTCTTCGATTTTGAAGGTGCTGTAGTACGACAGCGGCACCGAAATCACGCCGGTCACCACCGATAGCAGCGCGACCAAAGCGACTTCGCGCAGGATCGG
>JBDSYI010000106.1:0-5121 GCA_039925745.1 Casimicrobium sp.
CGCCGTCGTCGGCGTCATCGCAGCGAATGGTCTGAAAAAGACACTCCTGATGTTCGACCAGTTTCACGACGTGAAAGACAAGGCCGACAAAGGTAACGCCAACGCAAAATCCGTGATGCAAAGCTGGGCCAATGCGGAGTGGTTTACCAGTCGGCCAGAAGTGCCGAAGTCGATCACGATTTCTGTCTTTAAAGTCACCGGCGAAACCAACACCGATGATCTGTCCCCCGCTCCAGACGCCTGGAGCCGCCCTGACATTCCGCTGCATGCGCTCGCCATGCTCAAGAACAAGCGCGACGGCATCACACCCGAGGAAGACGGCAAGCGCGGCCCGATCAAGTTCATCAATGACTTGCGCGCAAAAGGCAATCTTGTGGCCTACGTTGGCGACGTCGTTGGCACCGGCTCATCGCGCAAATCCGCAACCAACAGCGTGCTGTGGTTCACCGGTGAGGATATTCCGTTCGTACCCAATAAACGCTTCGGCGGCGTGTGCCTCGGCACCGCGATCGCGCCGATTTTCTACAACACGATGGAAGACTCCGGCGCGTTACCCATTGAGCTTGACGTGTCGAAAATGAACATGGGCGACGTTGTAGAACTGCGTCCTTATGACGGCAAGGCGCTCAAAGACGGCAAGGTCGTTGCCGAGTTCCAGATCAAGTCGGATGTGCTATTTGACGAAGTACGTGCGGGCGGCCGCATTCCGTTGATTGTGGGCCGTGGGTTGACTGCAAAAGCGCGCGAAGCACTTGGTTTGGCGCCGTCCACCCTGTTCCGCTTGCCTGTTGCGCCGAATGATTCGGGCAAGGGCTTTACGCTGGCCCAGAAGATGGTGGGCAAGGCGTGCGGCCTGCCTGAAGGCAAGGGCGTTCGCCCCGGCACTTACTGCGAACCGAAGATGACCTCAGTCGGCTCGCAGGACACCACAGGTCCGATGACGCGCGACGAGTTGAAAGACCTCGCATGCCTCGGCTTCTCGTCCGATCTTGTCATGCAATCGTTCTGTCACACGGCTGCTTATCCGAAGCCCGTTGACGTCAAAATGCATCACGAGCTGCCAGACTTCATGGCCACTCGCGGCGGCATTTCGTTGCGCCCTGGTGACGGCATCATTCACTCATGGTTGAACCGCATGCTGCTGCCGGATACGGTCGGCACCGGTGGCGACAGCCACACGCGTTTCCCGATTGGCATCTCATTTCCCGCGGGCTCCGGTCTCGTCGCCTTCGCGGCCGCCACCGGAGTGATGCCACTCGACATGCCGGAGAGCGTGCTGGTGCGCTTTAAAGGCACCCTGCAGCCCGGCGTTACGCTGCGCGACCTTGTGCATGCCATTCCGCTCTACGCGATCAAGGCGGGCCTGCTGACGACCGCCAAACAGGGCAAGGTCAACATCTTCTCGGGACGCATCCTCGAAATTGAAGGTCTGCCTGATCTGAAGATTGAGCAAGCTTTCGAACTCGCTGACGCATCGGCTGAGCGCTCCGCTGCGGGTTGCACCGTGGCGCTCAATCAAGCGCCGATCATCGAGTACCTCAACTCGAACATCACGCTCCTGAAAGCCATGATCGCCGACGGCTACGCCGACGCACGCTCAATCGCCCGCCGCATCAAAGGCATGGAAGCCTGGCTCGCCGATCCGAAACTGTTGAAGGGCGATGTGGATGCGGAATACGCCGCCACCATCGAAATCGATCTTACCGAAATCACCGAGCCGATCGTGTGCTGCCCGAACGATCCGGACGATGCCAAAACATTGTCCGATGTCGCAGGCGCGAAGATCGACGAAGTGTTCATCGGAAGCTGCATGACCAACATCGGGCACTTCCGCGCTGCTGCGAAACTGCTCGAAGGCAAGCGCGATATTCCAGTCAAACTCTGGGTCGCGCCGCCAACCAAAATGGATGCCCACCAGCTCTCGGAAGAAGGCCACTACAACACCTTTGGAACCGCTGGAGCGCGCCTGGAAATGCCCGGCTGCTCGCTCTGTATGGGCAATCAGGCACAGGTAAAAGAAGGTGCCACGGTGATGTCTACCTCAACGAGAAACTTCCCGAATCGCCTGGGCAAAGGGGCCAACGTCTACCTTGGCAGCGCAGAGCTCGCCGCCATCTGTTCGAAGCTCGGTCGCATCCCGACCAAAGAAGAGTATCTGACCGACGTAGGCGTACTCCAAAACGACAGCGACAACATCTACAAGTACATGAACTTCAATCAGATGCCGGAGTTCACGGAAAAGGCGGATACCGTCGCCGCGTAAGCTGTGACGTCGTTTGCCCTCCTTGATGCGCAGGGCGGGCAAACGGACTAAAGGACGACGCGTTTCAGCGCTAGTCGGGACGCTGCGAAATGCGATTCAAGGCTCTGAAATTGCAGTGTGGCGTCGCTCGGCAAATCGCGACGCATCGCCGCCTCAATTAACGGGTGAAGTTGCGCCGCTCGACCGCCCACTGCGATTTTTCTGCGACCGTAACGATTCAACATTGCGTTTGCAAGGCGCGCTAGCTCACCACCTGCGTCTGTCAGTATCTCTGTTGCCAATGGGTCAGTGTCCGCGCATTGCGCGACGTTGATCGCGAGCAACCCAACTTCGCCGCGATCGTGCTCAGCTAGAAAGCGCGCAGCATAAACCGAAGACTGCCCACCAATTTTTTCGAACAGAATTCGCGCCAACGGCGAGTCGTGCCACGAGTTCGGTGACTCATCTTCGCGGCGCCAGATTCGGCGAAGCGCTTCGCGCGCGATCCAGTAGCCGCCACCTGCGTCGTCCAATTGCACCCCGCGACCACCCGCGCGATGCAGCGCGCCTGCTGCGTCGATATACGCGGCGATTGAGCCGGTTCCTGCGTAAATCAGATAGCCCTCGCCCGGCTCAAATGCTGAGTGGTACGCGATCTCTATGTCGCTCACAACGCTCACTGACTCTCGTGGAACCCTGAACGAAACGCTGAGCATCACTGCCAGTTCCGGGTTGCCTGTGCCCACACCAGTGACACCCGCCACGAGAGCGCGAATCTCGCCTCCGCGCAGGAACGGCGACAGTTGATTGGCTACTTCTGCCAGTCGCGTTTGCACTGCCGCGCGACCGCTGTCGGTGTGCATCTGCATGCCGCTGAGGCCCGCTGAAAAGCCTGTTCCAACGATCTCGCCGTCAAGCGACAAAAGCGCCCAGCGCGTTTGCGTTCCACCAGCGTCGATGCCCAGTACCATTTGTTTTAGCGGTGTCATCATCGCAGCCCAGCCGAAACATTAGCCGGGGACTCAATCGGCGTCGTAACGGGTGCGAAACAGACGGGCGGACGAGATACAAGCCACGGCGTCTCCGGTATGCGCGCTTCTTTTGCGTACATCGATGCGGCTAACGCATCGGAAATTCCGCGCCGGTTTTGCACGAGTGCTGCCGCGCTGAAATGAATGTGTCCCGTCGCACCTGACTGGTTGCGCACGAGTGCGATTTGACGAACGATTTCGTCGGGTAACCACGACTTGTCCGACGCATCAATGCGGCTCGTAAAAAGCCCTGGCCAGAGGTGACGTGATTGTTTATTGATCGAGGCCCAATAGCGAAGCAGTGCGGGGAATGCCTGAGCCTCCTGGGCAATCGGCCAGTAGAGTTGCGGGGCGAGATAGTCGAGCCAGCCCTGCTCGAACCAGTGCTCCACGTCGGCGTAAAGTTTGTCGTATTGGCTGAAACCGGTGATACCTGCTGGTCTACGATCAGGTTTGGGTAGGCCGAACGGGCTGATGCCGACCTTGACCCACGGTTTCGCTGCGTGAACCTCGCGATACAAGGTTTTGACGAGTCGATTGATATTGTCGCGACGCCAGTCGGCTCGCGCCATCTTTCCGCCCTCTTTCTTGTAGCGCTGCCAGGACGGCTCGTCGGGGAAGTCGAGATCGGGCAATTCTTCCGCTTTCGTCAGAACCGTACCGTTGGCAGCCATTACCGGCGGCACTTTGACCGGATACGGATAAAAATAGTCATCGAGATGTACGCCGTCAATATCGTAGCGCCGGACGACATCGGCGATCACCGCCAGTGTGTGCCGGGCTGCGTCAGGTTCACCGGGATCCATCCATTGCATATTGCCGTACGTTTTGACCGTCCGAGGCAATGAATTGCTGACGTGATTTGCGGCGGGAGCGGACGTCGCAGTGTTGTGGCGCGCGCGGTAGGGGTTGAACCATGCGTGCAACTCCAGACCTTCCGCATGCGCAAGTTGAATCCACTCGGCAAGCGGATCGTAATTTGCGGCCGTAGCGACGCCTTGCGTACCCGACAGATACTCAGTCCACGGCTCAAGCTTTGATGGATAGATTGCATCGGCACTTGGGCGGACTTGCAGCACAAGCGCGTTCAGTTTTAGTCGTCGTGCAGCTTCGACAATCTTTCGCATTTCTGCGCGCTGTTGATCAGCGCTGAGCCCGCGTTTGCTCGGCCAGTCGATGTTGCCGACCGTGGCGATCCACACGGCGCGAAACTCGCGTGGAGCGAGCTGAGGTTGCTTACTGCTCGTGGGCTGCAGCGGCGACACAGAAGCGCATGACGTCAGCGCGAAAACGAATACGAATAGCCACCAGCGCCGGTTCATCGTTAGACCTTGATGAAGATCTTGCGGCGCCAGAGAAAAGCTGCCACCGCCAGCATCGACAGATTGAACAACAGCGCGAACAGCAACGACACGTTGACCGGCGACAATGGCAGCTGACTCAATTGCGCAACCAACCATGCCTTGAGTGAATTCAAAGTACCCGCATCCGATTGCACTTTGAAGGACCCCAGCAACTTTGCAATCAGCCCAGAGAACGCGAAGATGAACAAGGCATTCACGCCGTACATCTCAAGCGGTCGCGCAATCCGCGCAGCGATCGTGCGTACTCGGGGGGAATCGCAAGCGTCGATGAGCCAGTAGCTAACCGCCAGTAACAGCAGTGCCCAGCCCGTCATGAACACCGTATACGACGGCGTCCACAACGACTTGTTGATCGGTATCAGGACAGCATCAAGGATCACACCGATCCACAGCGCAAGCAAACCGGCGACCATCATCCACGCTGTTTTTGTTGCCGGCGCCGACGCGCTTTGCAGCAAACGTCCGGTGGCCACACCTAACAACA
>JBDSYI010000107.1:0-2996 GCA_039925745.1 Casimicrobium sp.
GACGCAATCGTCGCCGATCACGTCGCGCAGGGCCGCTTAAGCGCGTTGCAGGCTTTCCAGAAGCTCGGACAACTCGCGCAAATGGCGCACCCGACGTTTGAACATTACCTGCCGCTGCTCTACGCGGCAGGGGCGGCGAGCGTTGATCCTGCAAACGATGCGCCAGAATTTTTTAACACCGATTTTCAGGGTGCGTCGATTTCAATGCGCTCGGTGATCTGGAGTTAGTTTTCGGCGCTCCTCGGATGAGGCGACGATCATCTTTTTTATCAAAGCCCCGCTGCGCTGGGGCTAAAGGCCAATTTTATCAATTGTCGATAATCGGTAAAATGCAACGTTAGCCCCTAATAAATAAGGCTTTCAGCGAAAAACTGTTAACTATTTACCAGCGCGGTCAGATCCTGGGCGATTGCGTCCGCTCCCGTTTCATGGCGAATCATGAGGCGAATTCGGCCTTGCGGATCAAACGCGTACATCTGCGTTGAGTGATCGACCATGTAGGTGAATTCGCTTTTCACCTGCGATTTTTGATAGATGATCTTGAACTCTTTGGCGACTGCTGCCGTTTGTTCGTCGGTACCGTAAAGCGCTGCGAATGACGTGTTGAACGCCTTCACGTAGTCAGTCAAGATCTTCGGCTTGTCGCGAGCCGGATCAACGGTCACGAAGACTACTTGAACCTTGGCAGCGTCCGCCGGTTTCATCTTGCCAAGCGCCTCATTTAACGTCGTCATCGTCGTCGGGCAATAGTCGGGGCAAAACATGTAGCCGAAGAAAAAAACGGTGGTCTTGCCCTTGAAACTCTCCAGCGTGCGCGGCTCCTGCGTGGCCGAATCATTCAACGACAGTGTCTTTCCAAACGCCGCGCCTGTGATGTCCGTTGCATTGAATTTGACGGCGGCTTTGTCGTTGCTGCATCCCATCAGCGCCAATGCAGCCAATGCTGCAACCGCCAAAAGACGCGTGCTAATGCTTGTGCTCCGAATGATCTTGTGCGCCCGGCTTCTCGACGCTCACCTGCACGGTGATTTCGCCGGCTTTTTCAAACTTGAGTTTGAGCGGAAATTTCGTACCTTCTTTCAAGCCGTCAGGAATGCCGATCAGCATGACGTGATAACCACCGGGCTTAAATTCCGCCTTGCTGTTGGCGGGGATATCGAGCGCGTTGATCTCGCGCATTTTCATCATGCCGCCCTCGGTAACCATACTGTGCATCTGGACTTCTTTCGCGACGCTGCCCGTCACGCTGATCAATTTGTCAGCAACGCCAGCGTTGTTAAACGTCATGAAGGCAGCAGAATTTTTCACCGCGCCCGGCGTTACTCGCGCCCACGCATGATCGATGGTAATCGCACCGATTTTGGTGTCTTGGGCGAAGGCGGTAGCTGCGAACAGGGTAGCGAGGAGTAAAGTGATTGTTTTCATGCGGAGATTTTAGGCGTTCAGAAGCGCCAAGGAAGAACGGTCACAATTCGACTCGCAAACACGCTCACGGTTCCGACTAATGGTTGCGTAGTAACCTGCAAGATGGTTTTCAACCCACCGGGAAATAATGAAAGCTGAGACGGCTTGGTAACGCGAGCGGATCGCAGCTCACTCCGCAATTTTGTAACCACGCTCAATCAAAAACGCCTTCAGCCATTGAGGTGCTCGAAGTCCGACGAAGAGTCTCGCCGCAAAAAATAGCGCCGCGGCAACTACCCATCCCAGCGCTTCCCTTTGGAGCAAAGCACCAAGTGCCACGGACATCACAGCGATGGTCGTTGAGAGCGCGTCGAAGACGTACAGCTTCCCCGCCCTTATCGGCATACCTTCGCTCAAGGCCCAGAAACTACCCATCGCGAACGCACCGAATGAAAATCGGTGTGGAACCCTTCTCTCAGGAAGCGTCGAATGCCAAAAGACGATGGCCACCGCAGCTACGCAATCACCGTCGCCAAAGCCTCCGCCAACTTCGACGCATCCGTTCCACCTGCCATAGCCATATCGGGCCGTCCGCCGCCTTTGCCACCGACAACAGCCGCAGCTTTGCCAACGATATCGCCAGCCTTGAACTTGCCAACGAGGTCAGCGGTCACACCCGCACAAAGCGCAACCTTGCCATCAGCTGATTTGCTACCGAGCAGCACAACACCGGAGCCAAGTTTGTTCTTCAACTGATCCACCATCTCACGCAGCGCTTTCGCATCCGCGCCTTCGATTTCTGCGCTCAGAAATTTCACGCCGCCCTTCGCAACGACCTTACTCATGAGATCGCCACCCGCAGCGGCGTTGAGTTTGCTCTTGAGTGCGCTGAGTTCTTTCTCTAGCGCTTTGACGTGATCCTGAATTTGCGCGATCTTGGTGGTGACTTCGGCTTGCGGAATTTTGAGTGCGCCAGCGACGTCAGCCATGCGCGCGTCGAGCGCTTGCACGAAGGCCATTGCGTTCAAGCCGGTGACCGCTTCGACACGACGCACGCCCGCTGCTACGCCACCTTCGCTGATGATTTTGAAGAAGCCGATGTCGCCGGTGCGCGTGACGTGCGTGCCGCCGCAGAACTCTTTGCTTGTGCCGATTTCAAGCACGCGGACTTCGTCGCCGTACTTCTCGCCAAACAGCATCGTCGCGCCGCTGGTCTTGGCTTTTTCGATGCCCATGACCTCGGCATGCGTCGCGGTGTTGGTGACGATTTCGGCGTTGACTTTGGCTTCGACTTCGCGAATTTGTGCGTCGGTCATCGGCGCGTTATGCGCGAAGTCAAAACGCGTTTTGTCGGCATCAACGAGCGAGCCTTTTTGAGCGACGTGGCTGCCGAGCACTTCGCGCAGCGCCTTGTGCATGATGTGCGTTACGGAGTGATTGCGCACGGTGCGGGCGCGCGCGTTAAAGTCCACTTGCGCCGCAACGGTGTCACCGATTCGCAGCTCACCGTTCTGCATCAGGCCGTGATGGCCGAACACATCGGGTTGCACTTTCAGCGTGTCTTCCACGGTGAACAGCGTGAGGCACACGCC
>JBDSYI010000108.1:0-5543 GCA_039925745.1 Casimicrobium sp.
GGCTTCGCGAAACGCTGCATCCGAATCATCGCAACGCGCGAGCGTGTCGAACGCGACGCCCGACAACATGCCGTAGCGTTCCATTTCCGGCGCGTCTAGCGCCAAAGGCACGAGGCCGGCGCGCAGCGCGGTGACAGGCACGCCAAACTGCTTCGCGACCTCGTAGCCAAACGCTGTCGCGCCAGTGGCCGGAATGGATAGGCCACCGGTCGCGATCACGAGCTTTGGTGCGTTAATCGTTCCGCGTGAAGTGTCCACAGCAAAGCCGTCAGCCGGGTCACCAGTCGGGCGAATCTGTTCCACGGTCACCGGATTCATCAGCGTCACGTGGCCCTTGGCGCATTCGTCAAGCAGCATGTCGATGATCTGCTGCGACGACTCATCGCAGAACAATTGCCCCAAAGTTTTCTCGTGATACGAAATGCGATGCTTCGTCACCAGACTGACAAAATCTTGCGGCGTAAAACGGGCGAGAGCCGATCGACAAAAGTGCGGATTCTGCGATAGAAAATTTGCTGGACTGGTGCCGATATTGGTGAAATTGCAGCGCCCGCCGCCGGAAATACGAATCTTCTCGCCAATCGTTTCCGCATGATCAATCAGCGCCACGCGACGACCACGCTGTCCGGCGCGCGCGGCGCAAAAAAGCCCGGCCGCACCGGCACCGATGATGATCGCGTCAAAGTTTTGCGGCATGCTGATAGTCAATAAATCGGTGAACAGCTTTTCTCTGAAAGTGCCATTTTATAGGGGCTAGACGTACAAAAAGCCATAAATCGATATTCGCAAAAATAAGCAATTAGCCCCGGCGTAACCTCGCCAAGAAGAAAAAGCTGTTAACGCCGCGATGTTGTGTGAAGAGATCGCAGCCGCGCCTCATCGGCCCGGTAGCGCGAGATCAAACGCCTTGCCGCCGTCGCCGCCACCGTAGCCGTGCTGTTTGTCACGGGCTTCTATGATGACAAAGCGCACGGCGCGGGGAACGACAACGCGGTGAAGATCGCGCGTGAAAGGCTGCTCATCGGCGTGGTCATGCCAGAGCGTGCGTTCGCCGAATACCGTTCCGTCTCGACCGACGACGCGAAATGCATCGGCGTAGCGCTTCGGCGTGTCGTACGGCGAGGAAACCGTCACATCAAAATCGAAGGTATCGACTCCACTGGCACGCGCCTTCGCGGCCACGACGTCTGGGTATTTTTGCGCTGGCACGGCGAGTGAAGTTTTGCCGGCATCAGCGGCGATCGCCACCGCTAGTGGCGCGCCTAACGCGACAACGGCTATTGAAAAGAGAATGGTTTTCGTTCTCGTCATTCACCCATGTTAGCGGTGCGAGCGAGCTCGCGCGGCGACTTCGGCCACCGCACGCGCATCTGGTTACACCATCCTGGTGTCGCCGATCATAACGTCGACACCAGCGCTGGCAAAGTTACCGAGGTCGGCGGCAGTGGCTAGTCCTTGTGGCGACGCCATGGCAGCGGCGACGGCAGCCATCGATTCAAACTCAAGAATGGCTATGAGATAGATCCCGTGTTTGCCGGCCATGCCCATCACGTCTCCGGAGCTAACTTCGTAGCTGATCAATCCCGGAATGGTCTTTGCTAGCGGCAGATGCGTGTTGTAGTAATAGTGGTCAAACGCGGCGGGATCTTTCGGTTGTTGGTAGATCGCGAATAGCTTTGCCATGACGTTTCTCCTTGGGTGTCCGTGAGTAGCTATTGTGCGCTTTTGCGGGTGGTTGATTTGATGAACTCCACGCGCCGGAACCGTAGCGCTGTCCAGTCTTCGTCAATGGCTACGGCTCGCACGGTGTCGAATCCCGCGCTCTTCAGCAAGCTCCAGCCACTATCGCGGTTGAATTCACAAACGTAGTTTTTCGACGTTCCCTTCGGATAGGCAAACCATAAGAGCGCGTCGCCATCCACTTTGTCACAAAGCAGCTTGGCCAGACGATCCACTTCGGCTTGAGTGGACGCGAACGCCAGCCCAAAACGAACCTTCTTGACCTTGCGGGGATCGCGGAGCACCGTGACGCCAGCGAGCGCCGCCAACTCGGATTCGAACGAAAGAGGCGCATTGACCACGAGGATTTCGCGATGGGCTTTGAGGTTTAGTTTGTCGAAGAGTTTGGACATGTTTGCCCTTTTTGCGTGATGGAATCGCTGCCTGCCGCCCTTATTTTATGTGCGGCTATTGGCACTTATCTTTGTTGCAGGCAGGGATAACAATCGGTCTAACGCGTATGTGTCCGTGCGTCGATAAACCGGCAACGACTGACGCAACCGCAGGCAGCAATGTGGGCGAATACCGCCTACTCCGTTGATTCGATGAATTGGGCGATGCGGGTGTGTTCCTGCTTCATACGAAGAATTACTTTGTCGAGGCGATGCACCTTTCGCATTGAGCGTGCAACCAGAAAAATTCCAAAAATCACCAAGCAAACGCAGAACACGGCAAGTGGAAGCAGAAAGTGCAGCACTGCGAGCGCGTCGTAGTATTTCGAAGTGGCGATCAGCAAACTGACCACGGATAGCGGCAAGGCGAGGACTGCAATGCCCGTGCGCATGACGGCCAACGCAGTGCGCTGCTCCGCCAGCAGAAGCTGTACCGCGCCAACGGCGTTGGTATCGTTTTCTACGAGGTCGGAGGGTTTGCTGGATTCTGGGTGCATTGTGTATCGCCCAAGGGGCGGGCCGTTTAACGGGGGCTATCGATGCATTATCACTTCAACTTCAGTCGGCTAGGAGTAAAAATTCTGTCGCGCCCCTATGCAGCGCGCGTTACACACGAAATCTTTAACTGCAGCCACTACACTTGTGGCGTATGCAAACAGACCCCGAAACCCCTGTTCGAACCAACCACTTGCGCTGTGTCGGCTATGCCATCCGCACGATTTTGCGTGTGTTGCCAGCTTTGGGTCGCGAGACGGATCACGTCAATCCGCCGCCTGGGCTTTCGTTCAAACATTTCGCCATCGGCGGCGTGATTTGCGCCCTGCTGCTGGTGTCCACGATCATCACGGTTGCTCGTCTGGTGCTTCGCGCGGTGGTGTGACACACTCGTCTCGTCGTGCCAGTCAATTACCTCTCGAATCTCACCGCTTCGGTTCGCACGCAGCGGGCGAATCTGCATCTGGGCGTTGCGCTGAGTTTTGTCGCGGGGGCGCTTAACGCCGGGGGCTTTCTGGCGATCGGACAATACACCTCGCATATGACTGGCATCGTTTCGGCGGCGGCGGATGATTTGGCGCTCGGCAAGACGACGCATGCCATCGCGGGTCTGTTGTCGTTGGCGGCGTTTGTGGCCGGCGCGATGACTACGGCGCTGATGGTGAGCTTTGCAAAGCGTACGGCGTCGACCATGACCTACACCGCGCCGCTGCTGCTGGAAGCGTTGCTGCTGCTCGTGTTCGGGTTGGTCGGTGCGACGTTGCAGCTGCACACCCTGGTGAGCGTGTCGCTGATAGCGGTCCTGCTTTGCTTTGTGATGGGATTGCAGAACGCGCTAATCACCAAAATCTCGAACGCGGAAATCCGCACCACGCATATCACGGGGCTGGTCACGGATGTTGGTATTGAGCTGGGCCGACTGGTGTACTGGAATCGCACGCAGGAAGCGACTGCGCCGCTGGTTCGTGCGAACCGGACCAAGCTGCGCGTACACGGGTCGCTAATTTTTTCTTTCTCGCTGGGCGCACTGATTGGTGCGCTGGGCTTCAAGTACGTGGGCTATTCGTCCACTGTGCCGCTGGCGATCGTGCTCGTGGTGGTGTCGGTTGCGCCGTTTTTTCGGCGGATTCCGAGCCCTCGCGCCTAGCGCGGTGAATCCGTACTGAGCAATCACTCAACAAGAGTTTTTGTCAGGGGCTATCTTTTTGCACTGCAACACGGCATAATTGATGGTTGCTTGAAAAAGCATCGTTCGCTGATTAGTGCATCGCCCCGCATAACTTCCCAAACTTCCACCGAAAGGTGTTGCAAGTTTGGTGATTGACCTTAAAAAGCTTTAGCCATCGCTGGCTCATCAAGCTTCTCAAGTTCCGAGTGTTGGTCGACGCGTTTCTCTTCGGTCTTCTACAACATTCGTCCTATTTTTAAAAAGGTTGCGCCGCACGGTGCGGGCGTTGGCATTTGCTTTTTGCATTTGCGTGAACGCTTGCTGCATTGTGCCTTCGCAAGAGCATATGAGTTTGCATACTGACAATCAAAACAATGACGCGGCTTTCGAGTCGCATTCCGAAAACGAGACTACGCCGTCTTTTGACGACGTGGTGGATATGGAAGCTGGCGACGCCGCTTCTGACATTCCGGAAGCCAACGGCTTCGCCGCCCTCAACTTAAATTCCGCACTTCTACAGGCCGTAGAAGCGCTCGGCTATACGCAGCCCACAGGCGTGCAGGCCGAAACCATTCCCGCAGCTCTGGCTGGCGGCGACTGGATGGTCTCCGCACAAACCGGTAGCGGCAAAACCGCAGCCTTCCTGTTGCCAGCGATTCACGCGTTGCTGGAAACGCCACCGATGTCCAAAGGTGAGCAAGTCGCTCGCAATCGTCGCGCTGGCGCGAGCCCCCGCGTGCTGATTCTGTGCCCAACGCGCGAACTCGCACAACAAGTTGGCGCTGAAGCGATCAGCCTCGTGCGTTTCTGCCGTGGCATTCGCATCGCGAACGTTGTTGGCGGCACGCCGTTTGGCAAGCAGCTGATGGACTTGCGCGGCGCGAATCTCGTGGTCGCAACACCCGGCCGTTTGCTTGACTTAAACCGCAACGGCCAGATCGATCTTGAAGCCGTGCAAACGCTCGTGGTTGACGAAGCTGACCGCATGCTCGACCTTGGTTTCTCGGAAGATCTGGAAGCCATTCACGTCGCCACGATCAAACGTGACCGCACGCTTATGTTCAGCGCTACCTTCGCGCCGCGCATCATGCAGCTCGCGTCAAACGTGATGCGCAGCCCGAAAAAAATCGAGCTGGCCAGCGCGCAGGACATGCATCAAAACATCGAGCAGCGTCTGCATTGGTACGACGACATGTCGCACAAAAATGCGATCCTCGAACACTATCTGCAAGACGAATCGATGGGCCAAGCCGTCGTGTTTACGGCGACGCAAATTGAGACGGATGAGCTGGCCGACGAACTGCGTCAATCGGGCTACGCCGCTGCTGGCTTGCACGGCGCGATGCCACAAGTTGTGCGTAACCGTCGCCTGCAATCGTTGCGTGACGGTTCCACCAAAATTTTGATTGCAACGGATGTGGCCGCTCGCGGCATCGACGTCCCTGGCATCACGCACGTCATCAACTATGGCCTGCCAATGAAGCCGGAGGATTACATCCATCGTATCGGCCGTACCGGTCGTGCTGGCAAACAGGGTTTAGCCATTACGCTCGCGGGTTTCCGTGATCGTTTCAAGATTAGGAACATCGAGCGCTTCACCGAAAACCGCATCAACGAAGCCGTGGTCGAAGGCCATGAGCCGAAGACGCAACACAGCCGTCCACAAGGTGGTGGTTATGGTGGTGGCGGCTACGCAGGTAATGGCGCCG
>JBDSYI010000109.1:0-3973 GCA_039925745.1 Casimicrobium sp.
GGTGTCGTGATCGGCTTTGGCGCTGGCGGTATTGCCGTTGAGCGACAGGATGACGTGGCCTTCGAATTGCCGCCGATTAACGACGTGTTGATCGCTAACCTGATCTCTCGCACGCGGGTGTCGCGCATGCTTGACGCTTATGGCAATGTCCCCGCCATTGATCGCGCGGCGCTTATCACCATGATGCTGCGCTTCTCAACGCTTGCCTGCGCATGCCCGGAAATTGCGGCCTGTGATTTGAATCCGATCATCGCGCATGAGCGCGGCGCAGTTGCTGTTGACGCCCACATCGTGCTGCGTACGCGAGCCGAGGTTGCGGCTCGCAAAAAGCTGGGGCGCTACGGTCATCTTGCGGTCTACCCTTACCCACGAGAGCTTGAAGAAATCATCACTATTAAGGATGGTGAGCAACTTCTGGTGCGTCCGATTCAGCCCGAGGATGCAGAGCGCGAACGAGCTTTTGTTTCGCGATTGTCCCCAGAGACGCTGTACTTTCGCTTCATGATGCCGGTGCGCGAACTGCCGCAAGCGATGATCGAACGATTCACGCAGATTGACTACGGGCGCGAACTGGCGCTGGTGGGCATTGTCGGCGAGCCCGGTGAAGATAAGATCGTCGGTGTCGCTCGTATCACACCGACCACGATCCCTGATCGTTGCGAGTTCGCGATTGTGGTTGAAGAGGTGATGCAGGGCACTGGGTTGGCTCGCGCGCTGATGCAGCGAATCATTGAGGCGGCGCGTCAACGCGGCTATCGTGAAATCGAAGGTGTCGTGCTTCGCGAAAATCCACGGATGCTTAAATTCTGCGAATCGATGGGCTTCACGATCATGCCGAATCCTGATGATCCAGGAGAGCGTATCGCGCTGCGCGTTCTGGTGGACGAGTAGCAACGTCGCGAGCGTCACTAAGTTTCTACATCGCACGCTCGTATCGCCACATATAGGCCGTGGCAGCGCGTCGGGTGTATGTTCTAACGCAAGATGTTAGTGGCGATGCCGAAAGCGATATGCACGAACGATCCACGTACGTGTCGCGAAAATTGACCTAGAATCGGCGTGTTGGTGCTTGCAATGTGGTCACACGTCGCAGTTCAACGGGAAGCTGGAGGGATTGAGTTCGTGTCGAGTTAATGCTCGGCTGGAACGGTTTTAACCAGCGCTGCCCCCGCAACGGTAAGTGGACAAGAAAATTTCTTTCCATCAGCCCGGATACCGGCCAACAAGGCGGTCTGTTGTGCGCTTAAGCGCGCCACGATCTTATTTGCTCCGACCAGAGGGGAAGCTGGTGTAGGGCAATTTTTCTATAGAAACTTATCCACTATGTCAGCCAGCGTTTTATCTGCTCGCCTGCGAGCGTTTGCGTGCGCTCGTCCCATTCATTTTCACCCTGTCCATGCTTGCGCACTGGCCGTTGCGGCAGCCTGCGTGTCCTTGCAACCCACGATAACGTTCGCGCAAGCGACCGACCCATCCATCGCTAAACAATTGCAGCAAGTCGTCGTAACTGCGTCGCGCATCGCCACGCGCATTGATGATCTGGTCAGCGAAGTCGTCGTGATTGATCGCGACGAGATTGAAAAGTCGGAGGGCCGCACCTTGACTGAGCTTTTGGCGCGCTCCGCGGGTGTGCAGTTTTCCGCGAACGGCGGCAGCGGCAAGGCGACCTTTGTCTACATTCGCGGCACCGAAGCGCGACACACGATTCTGCTCATTGATGGAGTCCGTTACGGCTCGGCAACGCTTGGTACGCCAGCGTGGGAGAACATACCGCTGGAGACTATTGAGCGCATCGAAGTGCTCAAAGGTCCGGGCTCCTCACTCTACGGCAGCGATGCCGCCGGTGGTGTAGTGCAAATTTTCACGCGACAAGGCGGCAAGGGTTTCAATCCGCGAGCTAAGGTTACGCTGGGCAGCAATGCTTACAGCCAGCTCACAGCGGGCTTGAGCGGCGGCGTGGGCGCGCTGGGTTACAGTTTTGATGCCGTCACCACTCGCGATAAAGGCTTCTCGGCGACCAATCCGACCGTCCCCTTTGGTAGCTACAACCCGGATCGTGACGGCTTCAATCAGAATGCGGTCAACGCAAACATCAATTACAAAATCAGCGCGGACTGGCGCATTGCGGGTGGGGCGTTGTATTCAGATGGCATCACTCGTTTTGACGACGGCCCTAATCTCGATTCACGCACTCGCCTTCAAACGCAAACGGCGAGCGTGAGTGTGGAAGGCAAAGTGCTTCCGGGCTGGCGTACGTCTTTGCGCTTCGGGCAGAGCAGCGATACCTCGCACGCGATTGAGTCTAGCTACCTGCCAAGTGATTTCACGACGAAGCAGGACCAGTGGACATGGCAGAACACCATTGACACGCCCATCGGTGCGGCGCTCGTGGGCGCTGAGAGCCTTAGTCAATCGGTGGATAGCTCAACGCCGTACACCGTTAGCAGTCGACGCGTTTCATCATACTTCGGTGGCGTCAGCGGCACGTACGGAGCGCATAGCTGGCAAGGCAATCTGCGGCACGATAGCAATTCACAATTTGGTGGCAACACCACCGGGTTTGCAGGCTACGGCTACAAGATCACGTCGGCGCTTCGCGTTCATGCCAGCTATGGCACGAGCTTTGTAGCGCCGTCGTTCAACCAGCTCTACTATCCGAACTACAGCAATCCTTTGTTGCAGCCAGAGCACGGTCGTAACCTCGACATCGGCGTCAGCTATAGCCAAGCCGGACACAGCGTGAAACTGGTGCATTTCGAGAACAAAATTCGCGGCTTCATTACTAGCACGACGGCGCCGACCAACGTGCCGCGCGCCAAGATTGATGGCTGGACTCTGGGATACGACGGACGCATCGCAAACTTCACGTTGCGCGCATCGTACGACAGGCTCGATCCACGCAACGAATTAACTGGTGCGATCCTGCCACGTCGAAATCGTGAGCAAATTAGCGCCAGTGTTGACTACGCCGTCGGTGCCTGGAGCGTTGGGAGTTCGGTGTTCAATGCGGGCTCCCGATTTGACGATACAGCGAATACGGCGCCGATTGCCGCTTACACCACGATTGATGCTTATGTCGATTACAGGATCACGCCGGCACTGACGCTACAAGCCAAGGGTGTGAACTTGACCAACAAGGACTATCAAACCATCCTAGGCTACAACCAGCCGGGTAGAGGTGTGTTTGTGTCATTGCGGTACCAACCGAAATGATGGAGGCAGCTGTGCAAGTGGCCGAATTCGTCATATTGGGTCACACGCATGGCGGCCAACCCGCCACTTCCATGGGAGGATAGCCAACGATGATTCGAAGCACACTCAGCCGGTTTTTGGCGGCAGCGGTGACACTGCTGGCGCTCTCTAGCCACGCGATAGAAGTCGTCGATGACCGCGGTGTGACGGTTACGTTTGGAATGTCACCGCAACGTATCGTTAGCATTCTTCCATCGTTGACCGAGACGGTTTGCGCGCTCGGTCAATGTCAGCGTCTGGTGGGCGTTGACCGCAATTCCAATTGGCCGGAAAGCGTAAAGCGGTTGCCGCAAGTGGGCGGCGGACTCGACCCAAATATCGAATCTATCGTTGCGTTGCGACCGGACGTCGTGTTGATCGCGTCGTCGACGCGGGCGGCCGAACGTCTGGAGTCTTTAGGAGTAAAAGTCTTTGTGTGTGAGCCCAAGACGCACAAAGATGTGCAACGGGCGATCATGAATTTGGGCAAGATGCTGGACGTGCCCAATGCAGAAAAAGTGTGGCTTGCCATCGACGCGAGTATGCAAGCAGCAGTGCGCTCGGTGCCCGATAACGTTCGCGGCAAACGTGTCTATTTTGAAGTAAGTCGTGAGCCATTCGGTGCCGGGCAATCGTCATTTATCGGTGAAACGCTAACCCGCTTGGGCGTAACAAATATTTTGCCCGCGTCACTCGGCTCTTTTCCGAAAATAAATCCTGAATTCGTCGTACGTGCGAACCC
>JBDSYI010000110.1:0-4414 GCA_039925745.1 Casimicrobium sp.
CGAGCGCTTGCTCGTCCGGCGTTCCTACGATTGCGCGCTCATGATTTTCGGCAAGCACACGCGCCCGCTCACGCCGATAGGGTTCGGCCAATTCATCCTGCAACAGCAATGCAGGCGCATCCGCGTCAAGCTTCTCCAGATTCGGGCGCATCCGAAACGGCGTGACCACCGGCCACGGCATTCGGTCTGCTGGGGTTAGCCAATCAGGCTGCATGGCTTACTGCGGCCACGCGGCTAAGTATTCTTTCCAGTGCCTGTCGTTATGGGCGGCGAGCTTGTCGCGCAGCAGCGCAATCTCCGCGCCATACTCGGCCTTAGCCAGATCGCCACGCATCGCTAGAAAACGCAAAAATAGAAGGTAAGTGTTCGCCACATCGGTCTCGCAATAAGCGCGAATCTCTGCGATCTCGCCGCGTTGAAATGCAGGCCACACCTGGCTGCCATCCATGCCTAGCTTTCCGGGAAAACCACAGAGCTTGGCCATCGTGTCGAGCGGTGCATTGGCGCGGGCCTGATACATCGCCATGAAGTCCATCAGATCGAGATGGCGCTCCTTGTAGCGATTGAGGTAATGATCGAAATTAAACGCGCGGTCATTGGCACCGGTTTCCAGAAAGCGCGATGCAGTGACGCCGACGATGAGGCCTCGCTGCATGAGGACAGGCAAGTCGAAGCCACCGCCGTTCCAGCTTACGAGTTGTGGCGTTCGGCGTTCGATGAGCTCAAAAAACTTCTGAATGATCGTGGCTTCGTCATCGTCCTGATCGCCTAAAGTCCAGATCGCGAGCTTGTCGGTGCCTTCGCGAAACGCGCAGGAAATGGCGCAGACGCGCTGCAGATGATGCGGCAAAAATTCCGTGCCGTTTTTCAGGCGCTGTTGGGTGAACGCCCACAGCGCGACTTCATCGTCAGAGAGCGTGGCAGGTAAATCGTGAAGGCGGCGAATTCCCGGCACGTCGGGGATGGATTCGATGTCGAAGATGAGGGTGGGCAGCATGCTCACATTGTAGGAGCGCGTATGTAGGAGCGGTTTTACCGCGACTTCACATCACAGCGGGCGCAATCGCGGTGGAACCGCTCCGACAGTGGTTAGCCAGGAAACACACCGGTCGACAAATAGCGATCACCGCGATCACAGACGATGAACACAAATGTGCCGTTGTCAACGCCTTTGGCCAGACGCAGCGTGATCGCCAGTGCACCCGCCGCGCTGATGCCGCAAAAAATGCCTTCTTGTACGGCCATTTGTCGCGCCATTTCTTCGGCGTCGCCTTGTGACACTTCTTCAACCAAATCGACGCGCGCCTGTTTAAAGATTGCCGGGCGATACGCTTGCGGCCACTTGCGAATGCCCGCGATGCTTGATCCGTCGGTCGGCTGCGCGCCTATGATCACGATCTTTTCGTTTTGCTCTTTCAGGTAATTTGAGATGCCAGTGATGGTGCCCGTGGTGCCCATTGCGCTGACGAAATGCGTAATCTTGCCGTGCGTCTGCCGCCAGATTTCTGGACCGGTACCGGTGTAATGCGCGAGCGGATTGTCAGGGTTGGCGAATTGATCCAGCACGCGGCCTTTACCTTGAAGCGCTAGCTCCACGGCGAGATCGCGCGCGCCCTCGATGCCCTTTTCTTTGGATACCAAAACGAGTTCGGCACCGTATGCCTTCATCGCCTGACGCCGCTCAACCGACTGGTTCTCCGGCATGATGAGCAGCATCTTGTAGCCGCGCATCGCGGCGACCATCGCCAGCGCAATGCCGGTGTTGCCAGAGGTCGCCTCAATCAGTGTGTCGCCCGGTTTGATGGTGCCGCGCTTTTCTGCCTCGACAATCATCGAATAGGCGGGTCGATCTTTCACGCTGCCGGCCGGGTTGTTGCCTTCCAGCTTACCCAGGATGACAGTGCTCTCGGGCACGCCAAAGAGGGCTGGCAGGCGTTGCAGGCGAACGAGCGGCGTGTTGCCGATGGTGGAGTCGATGGTTGGGTAAGCGGTACTCATCAAATGGCTGCGGGTGGTCACATTCTGGATTCCCGCCTACGGCGAGAATGACGACGGGGTGATTATCCCGCACCAAAGAAAAACCCCGCCGAAGCGGGGTTTTTCAGGACTAACCGGGCAAGCTTAGGGCTTCTTGGGAGCGTCTTCTTTTTTGACGTCAGCTTTCGGAGCGTCTTTCTTGGCAGGCGCTTCTTTGGCTTTGGCAGCGTCAGCCTTTTTCATCGCTGCGGCTTCCTTTTTTGCTTTAGCGTCGGCTTCTTTTTTGGCTTTGGCTTCGTCAGCTTTAGCTTTCTTGTCGGCGGCTTTCTTCGCGGCGGCTTCGGCCTTCATTTTTTTGGCTTCTTCTTTTTTTGCCTTGTCAGCAGCGGCTTTTTCGTCCTTGCTCATCGGCTTGTCAGCGGCTTTAGCGGCGTCTTTTGCGGCGTTGACTTTGGCAGCAGCACCTACGGGTGCCGTAGCGGCGGCTGGTGCAGCAGCGGCGGCGGGGGCAGCCATCTTGCCTGCATCAGCTTTAGGTGCGGCAGCGGCACCAGCAGCAGCGGCTGGAGCAGCGGCTTTACCTGCGGCTGCTTTAGGCGCGTCTTTTTTGGCTTCAGTTTTCCAGTCGATTTTGGTTGGACCGGACGTTGCAATCTTGTCCTTCATGTCGACAAAGTTTTTGTCGCCCACGCCTTCGACTTTTTTCAGGTCATCGGCTGACTTGAATGGGCCGTTTTTTGCGCGGTAGTCGATGATCGCTTTGGCGCGAACTGGGCCGACTTCTGGCAGTGCCTCGAGCTCGGTCTGAGTTGCAGTGTTGATGTTGACGGCAGCAAATGCCGAGCCAGCCAGCAGGAATGCTGCGAGCAGTGCGTAGATTTTGTTCATGGTTTGTGTGTCTCTCCGTGGAATATCCGGCTTGCCGGTAGGTGACGATTCAAACTGGCTTGTGGCGCTACCTGATACAAAGCGCCCTGTGCAGCAAAACACCGCCAGTCATGGTGTGCCGCTTAAACGCGCAGATTGTAGCGGGGGTTGACAAATGTGAACGATTGCTCGAAAACCGATCAAATGATGTAGCGCGAAACTCGCGGTGCAACCGCCGTTAACAGCTCATAGCCAATCGTGCCGGCCGCCGCCGCGACTTCGTCTACCGGCAGTTGCGTGCCCCACAACTCAACCGTTGTGCCGACGCGTGCCAGGTCGATGTCCGTGACATCCACGGTGATTTTGTCCATCGAAACGCGGCCGACTACGCGGGTGCGTTGTCCAGCAACGAGGATTGGCGTGCCCGTGCCGGCGCTTCGTGGATAGCCGTCGGCGTAGCCGCAGGCGATGACCGCGATGCGCTCGTTTTTGCTGGCGGTGTAGGTTGCGCCGTAGCCCACCTGTTCGCCAGCTTTGAGCGACTGCACGCCGATAATTTCGGTGGTGAGCACCATAGCGGGCTTGAGTTTGAGCGAAGCAGCGCTTCGCGTCGCATGCGAGAACGGGGTCGCGCCGTAAAGCATGATGCCGGGACGAACAGAGTCGTTGCCGGTTTCCGAACGCTCATTTGATCCAACGCGATCAAAGTCAAAACAGGCCGCAGAATTGGCGACCGATCGCGCAAATGGCAAACCCGCTGTGGCGTGAACAAATGCGCGCAATGGCTCAAGATGCCCGTCGTGCTCGTCGGCGGAAGCGAAATGCGTCATCAGCGTAATGTCGCCCACGCCAGAATTGAGCACCAGACGGGTGGTGATGTCGCGTGCACGCCCGATTCGAAACCCGAGTCGGTTCATGCCGGTGTTGAATTTCAAATAGATGTCGAGTTTGCGGGCGAGCGGTGTCGCCTCGAATTCGCTTAATTGTTCGTCGCAGTGAATCACGCAGCTCAACCGGTGCTCGGCGGCGGCGTGCCAGTCGAGCGCGGCGTAGCAGCCTTCGAGCAGCAAAATCGGTTTTTTCCAGCCCATTTCACGCAGCCGAATGGCGTTTTCAATTTCGATCAGCGCGAGGCCGTCGGCGGCAGCAAACGCCTGCATGGCTGGGGCGATGCCATGCCCGTAAGCGTCGGCCTTGATCACGGCCCAGGTTTGCGCGCCCTGCGTCAGCTGCTGAACGAGCGCCAAGTTGTGCGTCATGGCGGCGCGGTCAATGGTGGCTACGAGCGGTCTTGGCATGGTGCAATGCGTCATCTAGGGATATCGAGGGCTATGCTACTCTCCGATTCGAATTTGATTGGCGGCTCGAATCGCGAAAATTAAAGTCGTGCGTGCGATGCGGATTCTGAGGGGAACCGCAGGCGATGCGGCGACGGCAAACAGAAAAAACAGGAGACGAGTAGCGCATGCAGCGCGGGTTTTACACGATCATGGCGGCGCAGTTTTTCAGCTCGCTTGCCGATAACGCGCTTTTTGTTGCTGCGTATCAATTGCTTCGCTACGAAGGCGCG
>JBDSYI010000111.1:0-9229 GCA_039925745.1 Casimicrobium sp.
CGTCAAGCGCTACACGGCGTCGATTCCGTTTGACTATCGGCTCGCCGAATTTGACATTGCTGGCTCGCTCGCGCATGCGCAAATGCTCGCTGCCGTGGGCGTGATTACCGCGCAGGATCTCGCCGACGTCGAGCGCGGTATGACGACGATCAAAGACGAAATCGCTATCGGTAAATTCGAGTGGTCGCTTGATCTGGAGGACGTTCATTTCAACGTAGAAATGCGACTGACCAAGCTGGTTGGCGATGCCGGAAAGCGTCTACATACGGGCCGCTCGCGTAACGATCAGGTGGCCACCGACGTGCGCCTTTACACGCGCGCTGCATGCGATCAAATCGCGCATCTGCTGGTGAAATTGCAGCTTGCTTTTGTTGCGTTTGCGGAGCAGCACACCGACACCATTCTTCCGGGCTTCACGCACTTGCAGGTGGCAATGCCGGTCACGCTGGGGCATCACTTGATGGCTTATGTCGAAATGTTTGCGCGAGATCATGAGCGAATTCTCGATTGCCGTAAGCGCGTGAATCGTTCACCGCTCGGCGCAGCGGCGCTCGCCGGAACCACCTTCCCGATTGATCGCGAGATGACCGCGAAGGCGCTGGGCTTCGATACCGTGTGCCGCAATTCGCTCGACGCCGTGAGTGACCGTGATTTTGCGATTGAATTTTTGAACGCGTGCACGATCACAATGATGCATCTCTCTCGCATCAGCGAGGAGCTGATTTTGTGGATGAGCCCACGCTTTGGTTTTATCGATATTGCGGACCGCTTTTGCACTGGCAGCTCAATCATGCCGCAGAAAAAAAACCCGGATGTGGCCGAGCTCGTGCGCGGAAAAATGGCACGCGTTCAGGGTCATCTCGTCGCCCTGACGACGTTGATGAAAGGCCAGCCGCTGACTTACAACAAGGACAATCAGGAAGACAAAGAGCCGCTGTTCGACACGGTCGAGACGATTACGCAGACGCTGATCATTTACGCAGACATGATCGGCGGCATTCGAGTGAAGACGGAGCGCATGCGCGCCGCGGCGAGCGAAGGTTTCGCGACCGCCACCGATCTCGCGGACTATCTGGTGCGCAAAGGTGTGCCGTTCCGTGACTCACATGAATGCGTGGCGCGCGCCGTGAAGGCAGCTGAGGTGAAAGGTGTTGATCTTTCCGACTTGTCACTCGCAGAATTGCAGGCATTTTCGTCGGTGATCGCCGATGACGTATTCGCGTCACTCACGCTTGAGGGATCAGTTGCGGCACGACAGCATGTCGGCGGCACTGCGCCGCTACGCGTACGCGAGGAAGTTCGACTCGCGAAGGCGCGGCTCAATGCACTGTAGGAGCGGCGAAAGCCGCGCACGCGACGGTGGGATTCACGGCTTTCGCTGCACAATTCAGAGGGTAGCGTGAACGCTGAAACCTTAGGCCTCATGGCCGGCACGCTCACCACCGCGTCCTTCCTCCCGCAGGTTTGGAAAATCTGGAACACACGGTCCGCGCGCGATCTTTCGTGGGGCATGGTCGCCGTGTTCACGGCTGGCACGTTTTTATGGCTGTTGTACGGAATCAAAGTCGCTTCGGTATCAATCATGACCGCGAACGCGATCACGTTCGGACTCTCCGTTGCGATCTGTTTGATGAAAATCCGATTTGATAAACAACCCATGGGCGATATTTGATAAAAGCGCGTTTCGACTAACATCCGCCGCGCAGGCGATCAATTCGCGCGGATCGGTTCCGAATTCACTGTCTGACGACGATGTTGCCGCTACGTTTTGTCCACGATTACGACAAATACCTTGCAAATACCGGGGCCGCAGAGAATAATCTGGCGCGCAGGCGCTTGTTCCATGTGCCAATTAAGATTCAGCGGGCTAACCGCGAAATGACCGTTGAAGGGCCATCGAGATGACAAGTCGTCGAAGATTTTTGGGTGAAAGCGTTGCACTGACGTTCGCTGCCTCTGGAATGCTTGAGTTAAACACGGCAACAGCCGCAGATGCGCCACTCTTGATGACCTATCAGGGGCGTCTCAGCAGCCCTTCCGGCATCCCGCGCAACGGCACGTATGCGATTTCCTTCAGAATGGTCGATGCAGGCGGCACTGGCCTGCCGGCGGGAACGCCATGGCAGGAGTCGCACCCCGCAGTAGCGGTGGTGAATGGTTTTTTTTCGGTGCAACTGGGCAGCATCACGTCGCTCACCGAAGCTATGTTTGTCGGAGCCCCGACCGACGTGTTTGGCGCGGTGCGCTACATGCAAATCACCGTCAACGGCGAGGCGCTGACTCCGAATTTACGCATCAATAGCGCCGCCTATGTCATCACGACACCACAGGGCGTTGCTGGTCCCACCGGTGCACAGGGCACGGCAGGTGTCACCGGCCCGACCGGGGCTATCGGCTTGGCAGGCAGCACTGGCGCCACGGGCAGCATTGGCCCCACTGGCAGTAGCGGAATCGCTGGTGCCACTGGTTCGTTCGGGCCAACGGGTGCGACCGGTACGCCAGGACCTACAGGGCTGGCCGGGGCGACCGGCCCCGTCGGCATCGCAGGAAGCACCGGCGCTACGGGTGCACAGGGTGCTTCGGGTATCGCCGGCCCGACCGGTGCCGTCGGCATCGCAGGCAGTGCTGGCCCAACGGGCAGTGCCGGAAGCACGGGAATCGCCGGCGCCACCGGGCCAACGGGTCCGACAGGCCCAATTGGGTTAGTCGGCGTGACCGGAACTCAGGGCGCAATGGGTCCGACTGGCGTCTCTGGAGTCCCCGGTATTCCCGGACCTATGGGACCGACCGGAGTGACTGGAGCCACCGGAGCGACTGGACCCACTGGAGCGACGGGCGCATCCGGGATCATTCCTTTCGCAAATAACACGGAACGCGACGTTTTCGTCGCACGAATCTCGCGTAGTTATGTCGGCTAGCTTGCACTCTGGCATGCGCGCCAGCCTAGCAGTCGCATTGTTCGCACTTACATCGGGCGCGAGCGCGCAAACTGCCACCAGTAGCTCTTTCTCGCTGGAGTCATCCCTGCTCACCGGGGCCGCGCGTTCTGCTTCATCGAGTTTTACAGCCGAGACCTGTATTTCGCCAGGCATGGGCGGCGTAACCCGCAGCACCAGTTTCGCGCTGACGACCGGGTGCGGTGCCATGATCACGCTCAGCAACACTGAGATTACTGCGCTCGGACTTGTGCAGCCTGAAGCGGCACCGGTCATTGTGCCAACGCTGTCGGACTGGGCGCGGCTGACGTTGTTGTCGTCGATGTTTCTGGCGGGTGTGATTGCGTTCAATCGTCGGGGTCGGCGCACCCGAGCGTCCAAGAGCGCCAGCAACCTGCCTACGTGACGAATCAGTGGTTAGTGCGAGCTGACCCGCCCGACGAATGCCCGGCACGCCAGCACTGCCGCCACCTCGTGTCGGCTGCGTGAAACAGCGAATCTGCCTCAACATGATCGTAAAGGACGAAGCCACGATCATCGAACGTGCGCTCGCTTCTGTGTTGCCTGTGATCTCGTGTTACGTGATCCTGGATACGGGTTCAATCGACGATACAGTCGTGCGCATCAAACAATTTTTTGACGCCGCTGGCGTACCGGGTGAAGTGCATTCCGGCCACTTTGCAAACTTCAGTCAGGCGCGCAACGAATCGCTTGCGTGGCTCCACGCATCTGCGTTTGAGTTCGACTACATTTTGCTGTCCGATGCCGACATGCAACTCAGCGTCATCGATGCTGCTGCCCTCGATGACTTGAACGCTGCCGCCTATCTGGTTCGGCAACGAAATGCAATCAGTTATTTCAACGTGCGCTTGCTGCGGCGCGACGTGGCCGCAAAGTACGTCGGTGTCACCCACGAATATCTGGATCTGGATGGCCACGATACCCTGCAATTGCTCGCTATCGAGTTCATCGACCATGCCGACGGCGCGAATCGGCCGCAAAAAGCGACCCGCGATATCGCGCTGTTGTCTGACTTTTTGCAGACACACCCAGGTGATGCACGGTCGATGTTCTATCTCGCACAATCGTATCGCGATGCGGGACGGCTAGCCGACGCCATTGCAGCCTATGGGCAACGACTTGCTGCCGGGGGCTGGGACGAAGAGCTCTGGTACGCGCAGTATCAGCTCGCGCTCTGCCAGCGCGACATCGGCAACCGCTCAGCGTTTGTGACGGGCTGTCTCGCCGCTTATCAGCGTCGACCGTCGCGGGCTGAGCCACTCTATGCATTAGCCCAGCACTACCGCGAACAGAATGAAGGCACCACCGCGCTGCTCTTTGCGGAGACGGCCGCAACCATCCCGTACCCCACTGCCGACGCGCTCTTCATCGAGGAATTCATCTATCGAACCGGATGTCTTGAGGAGCTTGCAATCGCCGGATACTACGGCACTCAACCGGCGCAACGGCGCAAGGGAGCGCTTGCCTGCAACGCTTTGGCGTTGGATCGCGACACGCCAGAGTCGCACCGTGCGCTGGCACGCAACAATCTGGTGTATTACGCCCAGAGCGCGGCTGAGCTGTTTCATGATGCGTGCTTTGTGACGCTACCAGCGAGCCTGCCTTCGCCCTACATCGCGATGAATCCTAGTGTGGCCGCAATCGGTGGTGACCTGCGCGTATTGCTGCGCGGCGTAAATTACAGCATAGATGGCAACGGCGCGTATGCCATTCGCGATGCGGCGGGCGTCGTTCGCACCAGAAACTATCTGGCGCAGTTGGACGACGCATTGCGACTGGCGCAGCCCGTCGCCGTTGCCGATCATTCGGATCGACCTATTGCGGCAAACACCACCATTCTTGGCTTTGAAGACTGTCGGCTATTTCACTGGCGCAAGCGATGGTGGGCGAGCGCAACCGTGCGCGATCAGGATGCAACCATGCGTGCAGAGATGGTTCTGCTGGCGCTTGATGACTACGGTACTGTGCAGACAAGTCGAACATTGCGCGGATACGGTACACAGACACACGAGAAGAACTGGATGCCCTGCGTGCGCGGCGACGAACTTCTATTTGTCTATGGCTGCGACCCGCTAACTGTGCTCAAGGTCGTGCAGCTGGAAGATCAAACCGCGCGCGTAGAACTGCTGGTTCGGCACACGCCAACGGTTTCCGCGGATTACTTGCGTGGCGGATCCCAGTTGCTGTCATTTGACGACGGCTGGCTCGCGGTTACGCACGAGGTGGTTTGCGTGGGTTCGTCACGCCACTACCTGCATCGACTGATCTGGCTGAACGAGGATTTTCAGTTGTGCCGCGTCACCCTGCCGTTTTTCCTGCAACATGAAGGCATTGAATTTGTAGCCGGAATAGCGCGTGTTCCATCTCGCGACAGTTTCGTCATTTCGTTCGGAGTGAGAGACGCTGCAGCTCATTTGGCTGAAATCTCGACCGCAAACGTACGCGGCGCGCTTCTCCCGGCGTAACCTTCAGGAGACGTCGCCTGCAACACACAGCGTCGGCGGTGGTTGCAGCATCGAATCGTCAAACTCTGCCTTGTACCAGTTGAACTGTACGCCGTACTTGAGTTCCAGTACTGCCCAGAAATTGACCTCCCAGCTGAAGCGTGGATATTCAACGCTCAGGCAATGCAGGAATTCGTCGTTGAGATATTCGGCGTGGGCGCGGTCGCACAACAAAAATCCACCGCAATAATGCCAGCACACCTGAGACCATAGTTGCGCTTCACTATAAGGGTCGCGGCGGTAGCAGCCCGGCGCGGTCAGAGGATAGCGGGGTCGTACTTTGCCCAGCGCCGTCAGCGTCGCGCGCGGTTCGCGCAGAACGTGAGCAATGCCGAAATCGATCCACGCAAAGTGTGTGCTGCAGAAAGGATCGCTCCGCGCCGCGCGCTGCAGCCACTCCAGCTTGCTGTTTCCGATCATCATGTATTCGAGCGAATCGTTGTCTCCGCGGTGCTCAGGCAGTCGCAGTTCACGCCCTTCGATGGCACGAAAAACCGCAGTATCTGGCAACTCCACGTACGCCAGCACACGCAGATTCGGAAAGCGCCCGCACCACGCTTCTCCCACCGCGCGCAACGAGGGATCAAGAAACAACGCAATCGACAGGCCGCTCGCGGCAAGCACCTCAAAGCGGCTCAGATAGTCAGCAAGGAGATGTTTCGCCTGCCCGCGCTGCTGCAGGATCAGTGCCGATACAAATGTAATTGACATGCGACGATCTTAGCCGACGGCACGCCACGCCGTCCGGCAGAACGAGCGATGGGCGGATAGCATTACGGCTTAGCCATCATACGAACAAATAGTCATGAAACTTGCATTCCTCGGTCTCGGCGTTATGGGTTTCCCAATGGCAGGTCATCTGCAAACAGGCGGACACAGCGTTAAGGTCTACAACCGCAACTCAGCGAGAGCCGCAAAGTGGGTCGCAACCTACGCCGGCGAGTCAGCAGCGACGCCCCGTGAAGCGGCGCAGGGTGCCGACATCGTCATGATGTGCGTCGGCAACGACAACGATGTTCGCTCGGTGATCTACGGCGCGGATGGCGCGCTCGCGGGCTTGGGACCAAACGCCGTGCTGGTAGACCACACAACAGCCTCCGCGGACGTCGCCCGCGAAGTCGATGCTGAAGCCAAAAAGCTCAAAAAACATTTCATCGATGCGCCTGTTTCTGGCGGACAGGCAGGTGCAGAAAATGGCAAGCTCACGATCATGTGCGGTGGCGACCAGGTAGCGTTCGATAGAGTGAAAGACGTTCTTGCGCTGTACGGGAAGGCCGTCACGCTCATGGGCCCAAGCGGCGCAGGACAACTCACCAAAATGGTCAATCAGATCTGCATCGCGGGTCTGGTGCAAGGTCTCGCCGAAGGACTCGCCTTCGCGCAGAAGGCGGGCATTGACGCCAAGCTCGTGCTCGACGTAATCAGCAAAGGCGCCGCTCAAAGCTGGCAAATGGAAAATCGTGGCACCACGATGGTTGACGGCAAATTCGATTTCGGTTTTGCGGTGGACTGGATGCGCAAAGACCTTGGCATCTGCCTCGACGAAGCCAGGCGCAATGGTGCGAGGCTGCCAGTCACGGCGTTGGTTGATCAGTTCTACGCTGATGTGCAGGACGCGGGCGGCAACCGGCTGGATACCTCAAGTTTGATCAAGCGGCTCGCTTAGTTTCGGCCTTGGCGTCACCGTCGAACACCGAAATCCGCAGCGCGGCCAACGACTGATCGCATTGCTCAAATGTTGCGAACACGTGTTGCACCGCTTCCAGCAGCACCCTCGCCGCATCCGTCGGCTCCAGCCGCTTGCCACGCGTCACAAATAACGTGACCTCCAGCGCCTCACTGAGCTTGCGCAGATGGCCCGACAGCGTGGGTTGCGCGACGCATAGTACGTCGGCGGCTTGAGTGACGCTGCCCAGTCGCATGACCGCGTAAAACGCAGCAAGTTGCGTCATGGTGCCATGACGCAGAAAGCGTTGTAGTTTGTAGTTGCCAATTCGGGTAATCATCGCCAATCCTCATAACTGATGGGAAAGGCAAAGGTCTGGTTCGTGCCGTCACAACACCCGAAAGGCATCGATTGG
Organism: Casimicrobium sp.; assembly: GCA_039925745.1. Lineage (GTDB taxonomy): Bacteria > Pseudomonadota > Gammaproteobacteria > Burkholderiales > Casimicrobiaceae > Casimicrobium. The sequence goes on from JBDSYI010000111.1 coordinate 7,543, forward strand.
CATTCCACGTTACGGGGCCATGCGGCCCGTATTGACGACAACGTGGCGCGCCCGGAGCTCGGGCGCGGAACTACTCCCGCTTTGCGCTGTGCCCGACAAATTTCGTCGCGCACACCCACATTAAACCGGTTTTCATGGCGGGACGCATCGGCAATTACCCTAGAAGGTTCACGTGTTCAAATTCGGCACTCATCGCAATTTGCGATACATCGCCAATAGCGATGATCTGGCATGAAAAAACAGTGCAAACTGACGTCACGCCTTTACTTTCACCGAGCAAGATTTGCCCGGCGTCTCCGTCGAAGCGCAAGCCAAGCCTCCGTTCCCGACATTGTTCAACCCGAAGGAGACTCCGCCATGATTAAAGTTCTCGTCCCCGTCGATGGTTCGACTAACGCGCTCGGCGCTGTGCGTCATGCCATTGACGAATACTGGCATCACCACGAACTCGAGGTGCATCTAATTAACGTGCGGCCGCGGTATTCGCGCTACATCACGCGCTTTTTGAGTCGATCTGATCGCGAGTTCTGGCAGACAGACGTAGCCACTGCGGCAGTTGCTGCCGCAAAGGCACTCCTTACCGACGCCAGCGTTCCGCACCAGACTCATCAGGCCATCGGCGACAGTGCTCGCGAAATTTGCAGCGCTGCTGCACGCTTGAAGATCGACCACATCGTGATGGGCACGGCGCGCAAAAACTCCGTGACGCGCATGCTTGAACATTCGGTCATCAACCGGGTCCTGGAAAACACCCCGGTACCGGTGAAAATCGTCGCGGGAACCTCTGTATCGAAGTGGGAGCGCTGGGGTCTGCCGGTGGGCGCGCTAGGAGCCGGCGGATTGCTTCTGCTGGCCATTGATTGACCAGGCACTGTCGCGGAGTTAGCTAGACAATGCCAAAGGCCGATCAGCCAATTTGGCGAGTCATACGAGGCTTCAGCTTTAGTTGATAAGGTCCATTTCATGAGGGATACACGTCGATTTATCAAACAGTCGACTTATCTGCCTTTGGGGGCTGGCCCTAAAAAATCGTTGTTTCAGAAAAAAGTTGAATGCGAAAACGGCAGCCGAAGCTGCCGTTTTTTGTGATCGGCGCGGTTTGAACTAAACCGTCGCCTCTTCTGCGGCCTCTTTCGGCACGTCGTTTTCCGGGAACGACAGCTTCGCCTTGCCTTCGCCTTTGGAATCGACCTCGATGTCGATCATAACCTTCCCACCACCCACCAGCTTGCCGAACAGCAGTTCGTCTGCCAGAGCACGACGAATCGTGTCCTGGATGAGGCGGGCCATTGGGCGCGCGCCCATTTGCGGGTCGAAGCCCTTCTTGGCGAGGTAATCACGCAGCGCTTGCGAGAACTCGGGATCAACCTTCTTCTCGTGCAACTGGCCTTCGAGTTCGAGCAGGAACTTGTCGACCACTTTCAGGATAACCTCGTGCGTGAGTGCGCCAAAGCTGATCGTCGCATCGAGGCGATTTCTGAACTCAGGCGTAAACATGCGCTTGATGGCTTCCATCTCGTCGCCAGCTTCTTTGCTGTTGTTGAAGCCGATGACGTTTTTGGTCAGCGTTTCAGCGCCAGCATTCGTAGTCATCACGATGATCACGTTGCGGAAATCTGCCTTGCGACCATTGTTGTCGGTCAGCGTGCCGTGGTCCATCACCTGCAGCAGCACGTTGAAGACGTCG
>JBDSYI010000112.1:0-2374 GCA_039925745.1 Casimicrobium sp.
TGCAGTTTATGGACTTCAGCGCGTCAATGCTTCGGGCTGGAACGAAGCGAGTAGAGAGGCGCATTGACGCATGCGACGGATCGAGATGATTGACTCACGGCTAAATCGCACATAATATGTGCGCACATCATAGGATAAATATGGCAAACCTCACTCTTTCCGTCGACGAAAAGACTATAGACCGCGCTCGTGAAGCGGCGCAGGCAATGGGCACCAGCCTGAATCAACTGGTGCGCGAACACATCGAGCGTTTGGCCGGTGCGGATCAACGTGCGGCCGATCACATGGCGTACGAGGCGCGCGCCACCGCCGCGAAAGGGCAGCTCAACGGCTGGAAATTCGACCGCGAAGAGGCCAACGCGCGTGGCTAGTTTTATCGATTCGAACGTGCTGATTTACGCCGAGGCGAGCGATGAACCGGCTAAGCAATACGCTGCGCTTGCGCTTTTGTCTCACTTGAAACTCAACGCGCACGGCGTGATTTCAACGCAGGTGTTGCAGGAATTCGCCAACGTTGCACTGCGAAAGATGAAGCTCGACGCGCATCATGTACGCGCGCAACTGGCCGCACACGAGCAGTTTGAAGTCGTGCAAATCACGCCACGCCTGATTCGCGGCGCGCTCGATTTGCAGCAGACGCGAAGTCTTTCGTTTTACGACGCGCTCATCGTCCACGCCGCGAGCGTTTCTGGCTGTGACACGCTCTACAGCGAAGACTTAAATGCAGGCGAAATCGTTGACGGCGTCACCATCGTCAATCCTTTCACCCAAAAAATCGACTACGCAGTTCACGAAGCTCGCGCCCGGCGCTGACTACGCGAAGCCTCACAAGAGGCGTATGCCGTAATAGCTTTAGCGGGAAATGACGGGTATACAGGGGCTAGCACTGCAAAATTACCATAGTCGATAATCAAACAATTCGTGAACTAGCCCCGGTGTAATGGCACTTTTACGTAAAAGCTGATCGCTTTCGGTTGTGCGCCGAAACCACTTTTCCGCTAAACGCTCGGCGACGCAATCTTCTTCCGCTCCAGCCGATCTTCCAGCTCGCCGATGTACGAGGCCAGCGTGTTGCCGGATTGCTCGATCGACGCGCGAACATTGGTCTCCATCAGCCCCATTTTTTCGGTGAGCACAGACTTTGATGTTGCATGCAGCGCGGTCTGCTGCGCCATTTCGGTTTCCATGAACTTGCGCAGCTCTGTGAATCGCGACGCTTCCGCCTGATCAGAGAGCTCGCGACTGGCTTGCACCTCTCGCGAAAGCTTCCGCGTTTCAAGCAGTGTGGACGTCAACTGATAGAGCGAAAACGCCAGAAAGACAGTCGTGACAATTACAAGGAGGGCAAGCATCACCAGCCCCAACGGTAACGACACCGTTGTGAAGCCCAGCGACAAGTCCGTCGGCTTTGTGATCACACCCCAGTTCAGCGTCGTAAACGCGCCGACAAGCGTCAGCATCAGAATTAACAATAGCGTGGCTAGCTTCATCGCGAACATCTCCTTACCTAAAGAGATTCAGTATGACACGTAGTCATCGAACCGCCTTACCCGATGTACTCCCAAGTATCCGCGCCGTCGAGCCACCGAACCGGGACTTTGCCGACGATCGACGGCTCGAAATTTCGCGCATTTACGCCCGTGTTGGTATCGGGGCCGACGGTCAAAGCCTTCCACTGCATCACGCAGCCGCAGTGCTTGCAGCGAATGAATTTCAGCGACTTATCGCCCCAGACGTAATCGTCCGTCGCGTTTGGCGCAGCGGTGAGCGTCACCTCCGCGTCCTTGTAGTAAGCCCACAAAACGCCATAGCGACGACAGATCGAGCAGTTGCATTCCGTGACGCTCTCAGGCTCGCGAGGAACTTCGACTTTAATGGCGCCGCAGTGGCAGGTGGCGGTGAGCATTGCTTACACACCAATATGGTGCTTGAGGGAATGAGTTGATTGGTTCTACGCTGAAGGGTCGGCCGGATCGACCGGCTGAGCTTCCAACTTAGGGACGAGACCATTGGCCGACCACTTCTCGTAGACATACTCATAGACCCCATCGACGGGTTTCGAACCGCAAATCGCCGCCAATTGCTGACCCGCGCGAGTTAGCAGAACCTTTCCAATGTCCAATTGATTGTCGACTTCATTAGGAAACGTGAGAGCAGCTGGCATTCCGTAGAAAAATACCGACGCTGACTTGGGAAGCTTGAGCCTGAGAAAGCCGGCGATGTTGTCGAACTGTATGAGACCGAGACTCTCGAGATGAGACAAAGAGTTGAAGTCGATTCCCTGATCGTTATAGATGCGCGCCTGTACGTCGAAAATCAACGGCACAACGTTTCCGATGCGCCATCCGAAACCGCATAGGCGCACAAACAGCTC
>JBDSYI010000113.1:0-3792 GCA_039925745.1 Casimicrobium sp.
CGGCGCGCGTAATACCAGACGATGATGACGTAAACGATCAGCGCACCCTGCGCACCCATCCAGAACGAAAACGGCCAGCCAAAAAAGGTAAAGCTGAAGAATTCACGGGCGTAGTAGCTCACAACGAACGTCACGACGAACCAGATGCCCAACAAAACGGCCGTAATACGGAGATTTCGGCTCCAGTACTCCTTGTTCCTTTCGGTCAATTGCAAGTGTTCCCCCTCTTTTATTGCGCATCTGTCAACATCTCCGTGGATCCTGGATGCAGCGGCACAAGCTGACTAGACGCTTACAAAGCGTATCTGACTTTTTCTGTTCGTCAATCAGGTGCAGCCCTATCTGCCAAAACTTCCGGTACCGAAACACGCTGAGCGGCTGGGCAAGCAATAGCGCCAACCGATCAAAACGCCACGTCAAGCATGAATCACTTCGTCCACCAGCGATCAATACCGATCCGAATGCCCGTCTCGTCTTCGAGCAACGCCGCGCTCTTGGGATCAAACGCATTTAGCCGAAGCATGCGTTTTTCACAGCGTTCAAGCTCACCCAATTTGAAATACACCCGCGCCAGCTCCATGTGTCCAAACGGGCTCATTGGCTGAAGTGCGACATTCTTTTTTAACGGCGCAATCGCGTCACGAGGTTGGTCCAGAGCGATCAAAGATAGCGCAGTACCGTACCACGCGCGATCATGTGTTCCGTTCAGCGACGTGGCGCGCTCAAACGCCCCAATTGCAGACATATGATCGTGTGCTTCCTGACGCAAATAACCCAAATTGAACCAGCTATTCGTGTCGTTCGGATTAATCGCAACCGCACGCTCAAATTCCGCGATGGCGCGCGCACGGTCTCCGGATTCGTGATGCAGAAAGGCAATTCGCGAGATGGTAAGCGAGTGCTCTGGTTGCTCCACCAAAATTTTGTTGTAGTACGCAACTGCAAGTTCGCGTTGCTTAAACAGCTGCGCGACTGCCGCAATTTGCGTCCAATACCACGCGCGCAGCGCTCGCATCATGCGCGCTACTGAAACAACTCTGGGCGCTTCTCGTACAGCCGGAGCGCAATCAGCATGAGGTAGAGCCAGAACAAGAGTCCGAAAGCGACGATGGGCACATGTCTATCAGCGACCCGTTCGGGCGTAATTGCGCGAACGACACTGGTCACCGGCGACGTCAGAAAACGGAACATGCGATAAACCGCATTGGTTTCGCGAGCAGGCCAATTGAACACGCCCACCAACAACTGAGCGATGTAGAAGATGCCCACGAGCATCACCATGTTGTGCACCACTGCAAGAAAAGCTTCCATACCTTCGCGCGGCAATTGAATCCGGCGAAGTATGCACGAGCGGGGATATTTCCAAGTCACGTGGTGATCCTTAGCTACCGGGGAGGATCACGTCGCTCGCAGGTCATGCAAGCTTTAGCAGATGCACCATGGGTCACCTGATCCGTCGCAGGCCTCAGGATGACAAATTTTGATGCCTTTTGCGGCGCTACAAGCTCTGCTTCAATTGTTCAAGAATGGCCGGGTTTTCCAGCGTGGAAATGTCCTGCGTAACCTCGTCTCCGCGGGCGATCGAGCGCAACAGTCGGCGCATGATTTTCCCGGAACGCGTTTTTGGCAAGTTGTCGCCGAAGCGAATGTCCTTCGGTTTGGCAATCGGGCCGATTTCCTTGCCGACCCAATCGCGCAGCTCTTTCGCGAGTTTTTGTGCAGCCGCAGCATCAACGGGGCGCGCGCCTTTGAGCACCACGAACGCGGAAATGGCTTCCCCCGTCGTGTCGTCTGGACGGCCAACGACGGCGGCTTCAGCAACGAGCGGATTGGACACCAGCGCCGATTCAATTTCCATCGTTCCGAGCCGATGGCCCGACACATTGAGCACGTCGTCGATACGCCCGGTGATGCGGAAGTTGCCGGTGACGGCGTCGCGCACCGCGCCATCGCCAGCAAGATAATAGCCCTTCAATTCGACCGGAAAGTAGTTGGTTCTGAATCGATCAGGATCGCCCCAAATCGTGCGAATCATCGCGGGCCACGGCTTTTTGACGACCAGAATGCCGCCCTGACCATTCGCGACATCGCCGCCGGATTCATCGACAATCGCCGCCTCGATACCGGGCAGCGGTTGCGTGCATGAGCCCGGCACCAGCGGCGTGACACCGGGCAGCGGCGTGATCATGTGGCCACCGGTTTCGGTTTGCCAGAAAGTGTCAACAATCGGGCAGCGCTCGGCACCGATGTTCTTGTAGTACCACATCCACGCCTCGGGATTGATCGGCTCGCCGACCGACCCAAGCAGACGAAGCGACGTCAGATCGTATTTGCCAGGCGCGAAATCTGGCGCGACCTCTGCCGCCTTAATGAGCGAGCGAATCGCCGTTGGAGCGGTATAAAAAATACTGCATTTGTGCTTCTGGATCATGCTCCAGAAACGCCCTGCGTTAGGGAAGGTCGGCACGCCCTCGAAGATGATTTGCGTTGCACCGACAGCAAGCGGGCCGTACGCGACATACGTGTGACCCGTCACCCAGCCAACGTCGGCAGTGCACCAGAAAACGTCGTTCGACTTGATGTCGAACACCCACTTCATGGTGAGCATTGCGTGCAGCAAATAGCCACCCGTCGAATGCTGAACGCCTTTCGGTTTCCCCGTGGAACCCGAGGTGTAGAGCACGAACAGAGGATGTTCGGCGTCAACCATCACCGGCGCGCACTCGTCCGAAGAGCCGCCTTCGACCTTTGCCCAGTCGATGTCGCGTGGTCCATAGGCGACGTCGCCACCGGTGCGTTTGTATACGATCAGGTGACGCACTGCGTCGCAACCGCCCAGCGCGAATGCCGCATCGACATTGGGTTTCAGCGCGATCGCCTTGCCACCACGCATCTGCTCATCCGCCGCAATCACGAGGGTTGCACCGATGTCAACAATGCGCTCTTGCACGCTCTTGGCCGAGAAGCCGCCGAACACGACCGAATGAATAATGCCAAGCCGGGCACAAGCCTGCATTGCGATCACCGCCTCAATCGACATCGGCATGTAGATGATCGAGCGGTCGCCTTTTTTGTAGCCCAGGAGCTTCAGGCCGCTGGCAAAGCGGCACACGCGGGAATACAGGTCGCCGTAGGTAATCTCGGTGACTTTGCCGTCGTCTGCCTCGAAAATGATCGCGACTTTGTCCTCGGTCGGCGTGCTGATGTGGCGATCAAGGCAGTTATACGAAGCGTTTAACTCGCCGTCGGCGAACCATTTGTAGAACGGAGCGTTGCTATCGTCCAGCGACTGGGTAAACGGTTTCGCCCAGATCAGATGCTCGCTCGCTAGATCTCCCCAAAAACCGCTGTAATCGGTCGCCGCCTTGGCCATCATCGCAGCAACATCGGCGGGTTTCACATTGGCTTGCGCAGTGAACGCGGCAGATGGTGGGAACACACGGTTCTCGACCAAGACAGATTCGATGGCGGACGATGGTGCAGACATGGGGTTCCTCCTGAGACGAAAAATCAATGTATCACTCTAGACTCACCAAGTGATAGCTCCTCTTGCCGACGAACGATAGCCGCTTTGATTGACGCCAGACTGACGAGATTTATAGAGTCAGCTTTTAGTCAGGATAAAGATTGCTCCTGGGCTAGCCGGCAGTTGTGGCTCAAGTCGACTTTTTGCATAACTACGATCCAGCCCCTATGCATAGGTGATTTCATGGAAAAGCTGATAACGCAGAAATGTGTTACCGCAAGGCGACCACAACCACGTTTTGTACGTCGGCCGATGCTAAACTGACT
>JBDSYI010000114.1:0-1831 GCA_039925745.1 Casimicrobium sp.
ATAGCCTGAGTTGTTTGGCAGCACCACTAAGAATGCTGCGAGGCAATAAGGACGCTACATTGGGCCACGCCCAGACGCATAAGCGACGAAACTTTCGTTGCGAAAATTGAAGTAAATCTTCGCTTGAGTCGCTACGGCGACGCCGTTGCAACGCGCGGGAACGAACGACCAATACTGCAATGAGTCTTTTGCCGCCTGCACGAACGCCTCCTGATTGGTCAGCGCCTCAACAAGCCCCGCGAATTTGCCCGTCTGATCGATGTTGATCGTCAACACCGCAGAGCCTTCAAGCTGCCTTGCCTCTCTTGGCAAATCCACCTTTATGCGGCGCTCGGGCAACGGCGCAACCCACACATTGCAGTTCGCTGGCGCGGTGGATTGTAGGGTGCGATAGCGCGATGGAAAGATGGTTTCATCAGCCGAAACCACGCTGCTCAGGGTCGAGAGCAAGAGCGCTCCCGCGAACGCAGAGATCGAGATTTTTTGCGAATCAGATTTCACGGCAATCTCCTGTTTTGAGATGTCACACCCTACGCCTATTTGGACGGCGACGCAATACTTACTCTTTACGGGCGAGTGCGTTGCGCAGCAAATTCGCCATTAGCCACATTGACTCGCGCAAGCAGCAGCAAACCGATCACGAACATGCTGCCCGTAATCAATAGCGCAAGACGATGATTGCCTTGCGTCATCCAGGTCACCATGCCATAGAGCATCGGCCCGATGATGCCGGAAAGGCGAACCACAAGGCCCCATAGACCGTAGAACTCAGCAATCTGCGCCCTCGGGCTCATCACACCTACCAGCGCGCGACCGCCGGACTGCGAGGCCCCGAGGCAAAGACCTGCGAAATTTGCCGCCACCCAAAAGCCATTTTGCGTGTGCCAAAAATAAGCGATGAGCACGGTGGCAATCCACATGACGAGCGTGATTGAGAGCGTCGGCTTGTGTCCGATTTTGTCCTGCACGTAACCGAATACGAATGCTCCAATGGCAGCGGAAACGTTCACCACCAACAGCAGTTTGATCGTGTCGGCCATCTTGAAACCGAGCGCCTGCTCGGCATACACGGAAGCTAGCGTGATGACCACAGAGAGTCCCGCCTGATAGGCAAGGCCAGCCCAGAAAAACCGCTTTAGGTCGGGATAGTGTTTGAGATTCGCAAAGGAGCGTTTTAGGCCATTCACGATGCTCTCCGGGGCAACGCTGGGCTTCGGCACGGCACGCTCGCGAAGAAAAATGAAAATCGGGAGACTAGCCACGGCGTAAATTGCCGCAGTAATCACCAACGTCCACGGGACGTACTGCACGGCGTTCGCGCCCGCCGCTTGCTGCACGGTCACCAGCCACAAGCAAACGCCCAATGTCACCAGGCCACCGACATAGCCGAGGCTCCAGCCCCACGCGGACACTTTGGCGATTTCCTTGCTGCTGGCCAGCTCAGGCAAAAAAGCTGCGGTAAAGTTTTCGCCGAGCGCATAAAACACGTTGCTTGCGATAAACACAATGCATGCGAGCCACAGCAGGGCGCCACCCTGCGCGGCAATAGGTGCGAGCGCCAGCGTCGATACGACGCAGCCAATCGTCGCAATTGCCAACACTTTTTTCTTCGCCGCACGACGGTCTGCCCACGCGCCGAGGACCGGTCCAATGACCATCACTATCGCAAACGAAATCGCCACAATCGTGGTCCACAACAACGTGGCCCAGTCGGTGCCACCTGCAATCACGCTGACAAAAAACGCGTTGAAAATCGCCGTGATCACAACGGTGGTGTATCCCGAGTTGGCGAAGTCGTACATCGCCCACGACCACACTTCCCGCGAGGCGA
>JBDSYI010000115.1:0-1972 GCA_039925745.1 Casimicrobium sp.
GGCAACTGCCACGTCTACGTCGACGAATTCGCCGACCTGGAAAAAGCGGTGCGCATTTGCGATAACGCGAAGACCCGCCGCTACGGGGTGTGCGGCGCAATGGAATCGCTTCTCGTCCACGAGGCGCGCATGCACGACCTGCTGCCTCGCGTCGCCAAAATCTTCGCCGATAAAGGCGTTGAGATGCGAGGCTGCGAGCGAACTCGTGCTGCGCTCGCTGCATTTGAGGTGGTGCCGGCGACGGACGAGGATTGGTCCGCGGAATATCTGGCGGCGATAGTTTCCATCAAAATTGTCGCCAATCTGGATGAGGGCATTGAGCACATCGAACAGCACGGCTCGCACCACACCGACGCGATCGTGACCGAGCATTGGAGCCACGCCCAGCGCTTCCTGCGCGAAGTCGATTCGGCCAGTGTCATGGTCAACGCCAGCACCCAATTTGCCGACGGATTCGAATACGGCCTCGGCGCCGAAATCGGCATTTCCACTGACAAACTGCATGCGCGCGGCCCCGTTGGGCTGGAAGGCTTGACCTCGCAAAAATACGTCGTGCTCGGCGACGGTAGCGTGCGCGCGTAAGCGCTGCCCATCCGCGAGCAATTGCCACTTTTTATGAGCCCACGTTCGAAACCTGCATTTGCATATGATGATTCGTTTGTTCCGGGTAGCAAAGAGGCGACCGATCAGCTCGCAAACTACCTACTGACACTCGACCCGAATCTGAATGTCGACAACCCATTACTTCAATTTTTCCTTGGCAATCAAGGTGCTCTCATGAACAAATGGCTGCATTATTTTGACGTGTACGAGCGCCACTTTCAACGCTTCCGGGGCAAGCCGGTTCGCATGTTGGAAATTGGTGTTTATCACGGCGGTTCGTTGTCAATGTGGAAAGACTACTTCGGCGAACAGCTGCAGCTGTTCGGCGTGGATATTAATAGTCGGGCACGGAAATTTGCTGACGCTCAAACGCAAATCTTCATCGGTGATCAGTCCGATCCGGTCTTTCTGCAAAGCTTGCGCCGTGACATAGGGCAAGTTGATATTGTGCTCGACGATGGCGGGCACGCCTGCTATCAGCAGATTGCGTCGTATCGCGAACTCTACGACATGGTGGCTCCCGACGGGGTCTATATGGTGGAGGACGTACACACCAGTTATTGGGATGAATACGGCGGCGGACTTGAGCGTGGAGATTCATTCCTCGAATTCAGCAAGCACTGGGTCGATGAACTCAACAGCTATCACGTTCGCGAGTGGAAACCCGAGCAACATTCGATGCTCGCCCGATCAGCACACTCGGTGTCGTTTTACGACAGTATTGTCGCCATAGAAAAGCGTCCAAAGGCACCGCCCGTGGCGAAAATGACGGGGCGCATGAGCTTCCTGGGAATGGATGAATAGTTCGTCGAACTCAGTCGGCGCTGCGGCGCCTGCCATCGCGCACACTAGTCGGAATGCGCTCTGCCCCTGCGGCAGTGGTAAGCGCTTTAAAGCGTGTCATGGTGCCGCACCCGTGTCCGATGGAACGCAGCACTCGCAACAGCCGAGCGGCGCTCCGGCCCGACCACAGCTGGATGTGGCTGAGTGGAGTGGCTTGTCGCGCGAGCTGCGGCAGTCGCTGAGCGACACAATGCACTCTGCGCTGGCTGCGCTTCAGAGCGGCGAACATGCGCGAGCTGAGCAAAGTTTTCGCGCCGTTTTAGCCATCGCTCCCGACACGCCAGATGCTTTAAGTATGTTGGGCGTCTCACGGTTTTTTTTGGGCGACTATGCGGAAGCCGAACAGCTCATACGCAAAGCCATCAGTATCGCGGGGTCAAACCCGATGTACGACGGCAACCTTCGGCTCTGCCTTGATCGACAGCGGCTTGAGAAGCATGCGCTTGACGGCACTTATGAGGCTGCAACCGCATTGCTGCGTGAATATAGTGGCACGCTGGCTGCGGTTGACGAAACCACTGAGTGG
>JBDSYI010000116.1:0-12850 GCA_039925745.1 Casimicrobium sp.
GCACCTGCGCCCGCCGACAGCACGACTGCCTATCCGCCCATCGTTTTTGTTCACGGTAACGGTGACACCGCTGCGCTGTGGCTCACGACGATGTGGCGGTTTGAGGTGAATGGTTGGCCGAGCAACCGTTTGCACGTCATCGACGTGCCGTATCCAAACTCGCGGGATGACGATAGCAAGCCGCAAGCCGGACGAAGCTCTACCGCCGAACACGCGCAGTTTTTAGCGAACGAGGTTGCGGCGGTTCGGAAGGCAACCGGCGCTGCGAAAGTCATCCTGATTGGCAATAGTCGCGGCGGCTATGCGATTCGCAATTACGTGCAAAACATGGGTGGCGATGCATTCGTGTCACATGCGATTTTGGGGGCGGTGCCGAATCACGGCGTCTGGGCAAACGATAAACGTCCGAAGGCTGAAGGCAGCGAGTTTTTCGGCAACGGGGCCTTTCTGAGACAACTTAATGCGCCAAAAAATGCGGCGGGTGACGAGGTCGTAGGCCCGGTGCGATGGCTGACGTTGCGCTCCGACAATAACGACAAATACGCTCAACCAGACGGCGCATGGCTCGGGATCAAAGGCACGCAGACCGGCGTCACCTTTGAAGGTCCTGCTTTGAAAGGCGCGACCAATATTGTGTTGCCCGGGCGCGACCATCGTGAAGTTTCATTTCATCCGGATGCGTTCGCGGCGACCTGGCAATACATCACGGGCAACGCGCCGAAGACCCTTGCAATTCCCGCAGAAAAGGTCGTCGTCCTCAACGGAAAAATCAACGCGCTCGGAATCGAAGGCGTGGGCGACTTCGTGACCAACGTGCCGCTCGCGGGTGCGACGCTCGATGTGTTCGCCGTAAACGCAGACGGCGAGCGCATGGGCGCAGCGGTTCACCACAAAACGACCACTGTCGATGGTTTATGGGGCCCGTTCAGCGCAAGCCCGGACGCGGCGTACGAGTTCGTAATTAGTGCAGAGGGCTACGCCACGACGCACATTTACCGCGCGCCGTTCCCGCGTTCATCAAAGGTGATTCACATGCGCCCCGCGCGCGTCGCGGCTGCAGATCGCACTTCCGTCGCAGTGGTCACGCTGACGCGACCGCGCGGCTACTTTGGGCTGGGACGCGATGTCATGTCGCTCGACGGCAAACCGCTCGCTGGCATCGTTGCCGGCGTCGCAGGTGGATCAACGGCAAAAGTCACTCTCAGCGGCGACGTGGGGCGTTCGGTGGTCGCTGAATTCAATGGCGATCGCATTACCGCGCGCGCATGGCCGGTGGCGGGCAATCATGTGACTTTGATCGAGTTGCACTAGGTTCTGAATATGAATCTGTCGATATTCGGCGGCACTGGTTATATCGGCACGCATCAGCTTCGCTACGCTCTCGCTCGCGGTCATCGCGTCACGCTGCTTTCGCGCGGTCACCGCCGCGCCGAGTTCTGCCACGCGACGGCATCGCAGCTGTCGGAGCACGAGAGTCAAGCCAGGTCGGATTGGCCAGTGTGGATTTCCGATGAAGGCGAAACGACCGGCGCGCATCGGCGCGGCAACGCACGCCGCATTGCGGCGGTGCTCACTTATCGTCCGCTCTCGATCATCGTAACCGACACGCTTTCTTGCTGGAAATCGCTGCCTGAAAGTCGCCGGACTAAGCTGAAAGCGGGTTTGACGGCGGAGCGCGAATCGTCTGTTTTGGCCAGTCTTGGCTAATGTATCTGGCGGATCGAACGTTTTTTGGGTGTCGGCACGGGGTGATCGTGCCGCTTTGAAAATCAGCGCGAGTGCCGGACTACGCTTTTGAGTCAGTCACTTGGATCAGTTTGTTGGTATCAACTTTTAGCAGAAACCCTTTTTTAATAGGGGGTAGGGCTAAATTTTGTTTAAAGTCGACTTTATCGAAAAACAATAGAAAGCCCCTATGCAGTGGCGCTTTTGTCGAAAAGATGAATAGTTAATCCGTTGGAAAATGAGCGTTTTCCTACCTTGTTGGGGAGGCGACAAAGCGCGCATTTTTACGGACAATGCTGGTATGTCCAGCTTCTCCGGTCACCTTCGCGGTTTACGCGCCACGCTCTCACGGTTTGCGATCTTCGTAGCAACCGCCGTCGGCGTCTGTGCGCTCTCCGCCCCGGTGGCCGCGTTGTCGCATGAGGAATGGGTATCGGCCTTTGTGCGCTTCGTTGAATGGCCGATTCCAGCGTCAATCATTGATGGTCCACTGATCGTGTGTCAGCAAAACGGCGCGCCCGCACTGGCTCTCGACGGGCTGCAGGTGCGAGGATTGACGTTGAAGTTACGCCGCGTGGTGAGGCCACAACAACTTGCTGGATGTCACGTTTACGTCGCTTTCTCCGGCAGTGAAACCAGCTGGGCACCGTGGCTCAAAGCGGTCAATAATCTGAACTTGGTGAGCCTGACCAAAGCGCGGCCTCACATACTCCCGGTTGGTTTGGGTGGGGAGTTCTGTGATCTTGGCGGCGCGATATGTCTGGTCCGCGACAGGGTGACTGGCGCTGAAAACTACCGCCTGAATCTCGATACGTTGTCGCGAGCGGGTTTTCGTGTTGATACGCAACTGCTTCGTTCGCGGCCTTTACCCGCTGCGAAAGCGGAATAGGGGAATCGTGCGATGGTTAGAAAGCGTCCGGTATCAATCTCAGTTCAGGTCAGCCGCGTTGTCGTCGTGACGGCGGCGATTGCCGTTGTGCTGACCATGGTGGTCATGATTCTGGTGGCCGCGCTCTTCGCGCGAAACATTGCGCAGCAGCGCGCCGACACCATCAGTGAACTGATCGCCTCCAATGCGGATGTGCCGCTGGTTTTGAAGGACGCTGAGCGCGGGCGCGAAACGCTTTCAGCGCTCGCAAAATCGAACGCCGTACAGAGCGCTCGTTTGATTGACGCATCCGGCGCGGTGCTGACGTCGTACGTAAATCCGCGAACGGCGCTCACCGCGAGTCAATCGCCCGGCGCAGGATGGTTTGAGCGCCTTGGCGGCGCCACCGAATTCACCGCACTAAGTCCCGTGGTCAATCGGGGCGATACGCTCGGCTATGCCGAGGTCACTACTCGTGAACACTATCTGTCGCAGGCGCTGCTCGGTTTCGTGTTCTCAGCGTTAGGTGTACTCGCGGTAATGTTGCTGATCTGGGCCGCCATTGCTGCACCGATTGGAAGATCGTTGACATTGCCGCTGACGCGCTTCGCAGAGGTCACGCGCAAGATACGTGACACCGAGGATTTCACCCATCGCGTGCCGAGCACTCGAGTGTTTGAAGTACAGGAGCTGTCTGAGGATTTCAACGCCATGTTGCAGGTTATTCAGCGCAGAACTGCCGAGGTTCAGCATCGCAACAAGCAGCTCGCTCAGTTGGCGTTTTATGATCCACTGACCGGCGCTGCGAACCGTGTGTTGCTGCTTGATCGCATTGAGCAACTGATTGACAGTCACAGGCGGAATCAGCGCCCTTTCGCGGTCGTCGGATTTGATCTTGACAATTTTAAATTGCTGAACGATCAGCTTGGGCATCAAACCGGCGACGCCTTCCTGAAAGCGATGAGTCGTCGCTGCAAATCCGAGCTGCGTCCGGACGACACTTTTGCCCGATTGGGAGGCGACGAATTCATCGTGCTCCTGCCTAACGTTGGCGCCCTGGAACACGCGCTGACAGTGGCGAAAAAATTGGCTGGCGCGGTGCATGCCGCCAACAGTGTCCACACGCTTCCTGTCAGCTGCACAGCCAGCATGGGCGTCGGTTTATATCCCGCAGATGGCCAGTCCACCAACGAGCTCATTGGGCGAGTGGACGCGGCGATGTATGAGGCGAAAGCGGCCGGGCGAAATCGGATCAAATTTGTCCGCGATATTATGGTTGCTGATGAGATTTCAACGGTGGCATTCCATGAAAAATGACGGCGCTACAAGCCCTTCGCGCTGGTGGTTCGCTGTCGAATGCGGCATCGGACTAGCAGTCGTTTTGGCAATCTCGGGTTGTGCCACGGAAATCCCAAAGCCGACGCCAGTTGCCGCGCCCGTTGCGCCCAACGAACCAACACGCCTGGAGCGCATCGTGTCCGCGCTCAAGGCGTTGATCTTCGAGCAACGGGAAGACGGCTGGAACTTGTCGCTTCCGACCCCGTTGGTTTTTCCATTTGCAAGCGACGTGGTTTCCGACGACGCACACGGCAATCTGCTCCGTGTCGCCAAGGAGCTGCGGCGTCTGGGCATCAGTCACGTCTTGGTGCGCGGTCATACCGACGCGGTCGGAGCGCGCGAATACAACCTGGCGTTATCGAAGCGCCGCGCCGAGGCCGTCGCGCGGGTGCTGGCCGAGGGTGGCTTTCCAATCGAAAGCATCGACGCCAAAGGGATGGGGTCGACCGCGCCGGTGGCTGACAACGGCACCAGCGAAGGGCGCGCAAAAAACCGTCGGGTGGTGGTCATCGTGCAGGTCGATGAGGCTGCACCGAGATAGCACAAAGTTCGTGTGCGACCCACGCTTCAGGAAATCGGTATCGCGATCAATCCGGATACAAATTGCATGTCAGTGACAAAATCGAACGATGCACGAGCCTTCTCCGCCCCCCAAAACTTCCGCTCAACCCACACAACGCAGCAATCCGCTGCATGGCCTGACGCTCGAGACGATCCTCAAAGCGCTCGTCGCGCACTTCGGTTGGGCCGAGCTCGGTGAGCGCATTCCTGTTCGCTGTTTCACGCATGATCCGAGCGTCGCCTCCAGTCTCAAATTTCTGCGTAAAGAGCCGTGGGCGCGTGAAAAAGTGGAGGGCTTGTATCTCTTTATGCTGCGCGACATCAAGCGCGCGCATGTTGCCGAACATGGACCATCGAGTGATCTCACGGGCTAGGCAATATTCATGACGATGCGCTTCAGACTGGCAAAGTTAATTTTTGCTTTGCTGGCGGCAAGCATTGGATTGACGGCCTGTGACTCCACGACGCCTTATCACAAGAAAGACGGTCAATGGTTCTTCGAGTCGCGAAGGCTTGGCGTGGCAGCATCGGTATCGTTGACACCGCTGAACGCCACTTTTGCACGCGTTGGGGATCAGATTTTTTATCGTTATGATGCCATTGACGGGGCCGATAGCGCGACGTTTGTCGCGCTGGACGAGTCCTATGGAACCGACAAGTCAAACGCGTATTTCGGCGACACATTGCGCGATAGCAAAGACTTTTTTCTGGTCAAAAAGACACGCGTTTTATCGATTGTGGGCGCAGACGTGACGGGCTTTCGAGTGCTTAAAGACAGCTATGCCGCCGACGCCACCCGAACGTACTATGAAGGTAAACCGTTCGCCGTGCACGACGTCGCGAGCTTTGAAGTGCTGGACAGCGGCTTCAGCCGTGACCGGGTTCGCGGCTACTATGCGCGCAGTGAAATCGCGGGTAGCGACGGTGCCAGTTTCGTTGTCCTGGATGCGGACTACGCCCGGGACGCGACGCACGCGTATTTCGCCTTTCTCGACAATCAGTCGAAGAGCGGTCGTATGCAGCCCGCTGTGCTGACCATTGTCGGAGCAGATGCGGGCAGCTTCGTTGGCAAAACAGGCGGCTACGCGGTTGATGCCAGTCGGGTCTATTTCAAGGGCCGTGTGATCTCTACGTCGCCGAACGGTTTCGAGCGCCTGTCCATGAGTTATGCGAAAACCGCTGTCGAGGTTTTCTACGATGGTGACAAGCTTCCCGGTGCGGACGCCACGAGCTTCAAAGTGATGCAACCCGTTGAAGGCGGCGTCGATGCCAGCGATGACAAAGCGCGGTATCTGAGTGGTAAGCGGATTTAAGCCGGCGCCTTCAAAAGAAGGTTGGTCGATGGTTGAAAATTTTTGCGTGCGGCACTACGGAATGGCTGCTGCAAAGCATCTCGCTGGCCTCAGTTGGTTGCAGATAAGGCGCTTCAAAACAAACAGCTGTGGGTCGGTGGTCGACCCCTCGATGATTGAGATGCAATTCGTAGGCCGTTGCGTGGCAGCGACTGTGGGTTGCAGCGCGGCGCGATGAGTGGTATCGTGCGGCTGTCACCAATCAATCGATAGGAGGCGACCATTCAGAACCTAACTATTCCCATTTTTTGTTGAATGTTTTACTCGCGCGAAAGCGCGTAGATGCTCAATAGAGCAATCAAAATCAAAGCGCCCTTAGGGGCGCTTTTTCGTGCGCGTGGTTGACTGATTTGTGCTTAAAGAACCTGGGCAGCTTTTTTGAGAAAGCGCCATTTCACATGTGATAGCGTTAATTTTTAGCAATTATCGACTTCTCATTAAATGCCCGCTTAGCCCCAATATAATCGTGCTTTCAGAGAAAAGCTGTTGCGCTAAATCTTCTGTCCTTTGACCACGGCCAGCACGTCCGCGATGTTCAGATTGCGCAGTTTTTCCTGAATTTGCGGCACGTATCTCGCCTGCAAATCTTTTGCTGGCGCCAGCAGTTCGTCAAAGGTTTGTTTGAGCACTGCTGCGGACATCGTTCGACCACCGCCGTAGTAGCGCTTGGCGAGTTGCCCCAGCGCGTAAGTCGAGGCGAAAGAAAACGCCATGCCGGTCGCACCGCTCGCCAGGCCACCGATCATGCGGCCCGCCACTTTGCCGAGTAATCCGCCCAGCAATTTACGCCCGGCCTGCTCCAGATATTGCGATGCCAGGCCGACACCGACGGTCGCCAGAAATTCCTTGATATGGCCACTGTCCAGCTCGTATCCATAGTCCTGTCCGATGCGATAGACCATTCGAGTTTGCAGTGGAATGATCGCCATCGTCGCCCACGATTGCGGCAACATTTCCAGCGCGCCGTTGAGGATCGAAAAGTTGAGGATGGTCTTGTCCATCGCTACGGCATCGACGCTTAATGGGGCTGCAATCGTCGTGCCTGCGACCGTCGTAAGCGGCATGATCGTGCCTGCGTCGGCGATGGCATCGGCATCATGCGCGATGCTCTGCGCCTCGGTGTCGCTGAGCCCAAGTTGGGCACGCAACGTTTGCAGAAACGCGCGCTCTGCATCAGTCTGTTTGCCGTCCGCGTCGATCATGTGTACGGCCATTTCGTAGGCCATGTGCTTTGACTCTGCGTCGGTGAGCGCAGCAACCGCTGCGCTGAGCGTCACTCGCTTAAACAGCACGTCCTGATAGATTTGTGGCAAGTTCACCGCCGCCATGCTGCCGCCGTCTCCTGCCAGCGAATCGGTGATTATTTTCAGCTGGTCACGCTCGCGGGCGTCATTGCCACCGTCAGAAAACGCTGCCATCAGGCATACCGTGAGGATGGATTTTTGTTGATCGATGGTCATGATGTGCAAATAATTAAGAGAGGAACGCGGGCTTCACGAAGCAAATTTGGCCGGGAGTTTCAGCCCTCGGCGTCAACGATTGGTTTGCGCTGACGAAGCTTGTGAGCCGCAGCGCAAGTGCAGTGAAATCGATGCAGGTCTATCTGATGTTGCATTTCCGCTTTTCAACCGGAATGCTGGTTGCGGTCAACCGAACACACATGCCAAACGTACTAACTATGAGTAACCCAGGAGCGTAGGAGATCGCCGACGCCAGTAGGTGGCTCTGTCCGCTGGTGGCGGCAGTGATGCCGATGGAAACTAGATTCATGTTTTATCTACAGGAGCTTTTGTGAAACTACGTAAATTTTTGTTAGCTGGAATATGCGGTGCATCGCTCATAGGCGCAGCCGTGCCTGTTGTTGCGAATGCACAAGTGGGCATCTACTACAACTCAGCGCCGCCACCGGTGCGCTTTGAAGCGGTACCTGCAGCGCGTCGTGGTTATGTCTGGGTGCCGGGCTATTGGGATGGTCGAGGCGGTAGACGCCACGTATGGAGAACGGGTCACTGGGAGCGTGCGCGCAATGGGTACAACTATGTTCAGCCAAATTGGGTGCAGCGCGATAACCGCTGGCAGCTCAACCGAGGCGGCTGGCAACGCGGCGCTGGCGGTCGAGACCGCGACGGCGATGGCGTCCCGAACAGGCGTGATCGTGCTCCCAACAATCCGTATCGTCACTAGGGTCGCAGGCGAGTCGTTGTCGATCAACAACGGTGGGCACTCGAAGGGGCCAACCGAAATCTGGCTGGCGTCCGCGACGCAATTGGCTATGGTTATTCCCGCAATTGCCAGACCAACATTTGATTGTTAGCTGGCATATTGTGATCGTCGATGAGTTGCAGGTTTTGCGCCGTGGCTAACTCATCTATCTTTTCAAAATCGCGCACACCGCTGCCTGAATTTTGCAGTTTCAAGCTTGCGTCAAATGCTTCATTGCTGAGTGTCGTGAATTTTCCGTTGTATTTAAACGGACCGTAGGCACACAATTTGCCGCCAGGTCGCAGCACGCGACCCACGCCGGCAAAGAAACATTCAACCGCAGACCACGGCATGATGTGCAGCGTGTTGGCTGTGAAAACGCCATCCACACCAGTACCGGGTATTGAAACATCGGCGGCACTCACAGGCCACGGATGTTGCGTTACATCGAGCGTGACCGGTGGAGCGATGTTTTGGTGAGCATCGCCTTTAAGGCATTCAAAAAGCGTTGCCATGTTTTCGGCGATATCGCTTGGCAACCAGTGAACCGTCGGCATCATCGTTGCGAAGAACGTGACATGTTGAGCCGTACGTGAGCCGATTTCGAGCACCAGATTCCCGGGCAGAAACTGCTCCTTGATACGCTCAAGGATAAATTGCTTATTGTTTTCGCACGACTGGCTGAACGGTTTGATCGAAGGCTGCATTCGGCGTCCTTATAGATTGACGCGCGAATAGTACGCCAAGCCGTCAAGCGCTCAAGCGCGCCTGCGCCTCAGCAGGAGGGGGCAATTTAATGGCTAAATCAACACGAAATCGTTGTCTTCGTCGGTATCCGTGTCGGTAACCGCGTTCGCGGAATCCGCCTCGTCATCACCGTCGTTTGTCTGTGATCCTACGTCCTGCTCTTCAGTGTCCAGACCTTCCCTGTCCGTCGACGAGCCGACCGCATAAATGCCGTTGCTAATGTCGGCTTTTGGCACCACTATGCCCGGCAAACTGTTCGGCATGACCGACAACGCATTGACGCTAGCATCCAGCGAAGACGGTCGTTGCGGCTGCGTGAGAGCCTGCTCCGGAGCAAAGTCACGCCTGTCGGATAGATCAATCGCGACGAACGTGCCAGTGAGCGATAAAAGCGTCAGAGTCAGTCCAAGTGATTGCATGAGGGGCTCCGAAATACATGTTTTAACCAGCAATGTAAACCCATTGCCGCAAACTCATTTTTGGCGAAGTGATTTGTTCCGGCTGTCGTCCGCTGCCGCGTGTTTGCGTCAGACTCCGCTGACAAGCGCGCGCCCCGACAAATGACGTGCTCTTAGCGATCGCCGCGCCGTGGACATGATGTCTCACGTTAAATTATTTGCGCAACGCGGCGTCTGCGATGGCTGGCCAATCGTTTGGCGCAATCCGTGCGACCAGAGTTTTAAGGTTGTCCGGGTCGAGCACAACCGTATGCGCCTCTTGAATCACGAACCCTGTCGCCTCCCAAAACAGGCCACCATGCGGCATCATAAAATGGTTCTTTCCAGGCGCGGGCTTTTCAGCGAAAAACACAAGCGTGCGCGGCTTGTTCTCGGGATTCAGTCCGACCTCGTCCTCGTTCGACAGCTTTTGGGTGGGCACTGCGTTATCAACCAGATACGCCGCGGACTCGATGGCTAGGCAGTAGCGGCTGGTGTAGGCGTGATCAAGCGGTAGCTGCGCGCGGCGGAATTGATCGCCTATAAATTTCAACTCAGTTCGACTGAAGTCCGACAGCTGGCGCTGCGTTTCGCATTTCGCGAGATCAAAGAAACCGCACTTGCGATTGTCGCGCTCGCGCTCTGCCTGCTCATAGCGGGTGCGACCGTGGCGCACATAAATCACGTAGCCACCGCGCTTGACTGCAGCGGCGATGGCGGTCGGGTCGGTGAGCAGCGGCGGCGCCTCGGACGCTGGGCCTGGGCCGAAAAACGATGCCGATCCGATAGTGGGGCCGCCGATGACTTCCTTGCGAACCGGCGTGCACGCCGTAGTCGCTGCGATGCCGATCAGCAGCGCGAACCTCGCTCAGCGACGTATCGAAATCAATCCATCGCTTTTCACTGCGGTGAACGATTTCGTGATGCTGAGTTCGCTGAAATGTCGGGCGATGATCCTCGCTTATCTGCGGACCGGCGAGCACTTTGAGGAACGCGGCCCGTCACGCGTGCACGCTACCGAATATGCATGCCGGAGCCAAACAGCCCCAAGAGCCCGATGACGATTAGATAGATCGCAACGATGTAATTGAGCATGCGAGGGACGATCAGGATGAGGATGCCAGCGAGGAGCGAAACCAGTGGCCCGATAGATAAGTTGAGGTTCATAGTGCGATTCCGAAAATTTTGTGGTGGGATGCAGGCCGATCTGAGCCTCGCAGCATCATAGGCCAATTCGAAGCGATCGGGGCTGCAATAGAGGCCTACGTTTGGGGCAAACGGTGAATTCCGCCAGTTTCTAGTCGAAAGCGCAATGCGAGCGGACCATCCTCGCGCTAAACGTCGCCAACGACGGCGCATTACGTGTTGTCACAGAAAGCGCGGCGAGACTCGAAACCGTGAACGGGACTAGCAACTTAGCACTGAAGCCTTTATTGAACAGGGGCAATCAGCCAATTTTGCATAAAGTCGACTTTCGAATAAATTGAGCTTAAGCCCCTGTAATATCGTGTATTCAGCGTTAAGTTGTTACTGAGTTAGATTTGTCATTGCTTGCTCCGTTGTCGCCCAAGTTTCTAGGGCATTAGGGACTGAAGGTAGCTCTGAATTGCCGGGGCCATCGTTCGGCTTCCGTTTTGGGTATTCACCGCACCGGCGATCAGCGCGTTCCCGCTCAGACCCAACAGGTGTCGGATGATGAGCAAACCGTCTGTGAGCGCATAGGCGGTGCCGTCGCCGTCAATGTCGAGCGAGGGGCGGATGCTGTCGAGGTAGCTTTTGATTGCAACCGGGTCGGTGCGCGTCGCAGTGCCCCCGAGCGCGCCGGAAACCAGCGCGTTACCGGTCAAGCCGAACAAATAGCGCACGATAAGCACACCGTCGGTGGCGGCCTGATACTTAGTTTGCGTGATGCTCGCATCAACATCGAGCGAGCCAGCGATCACGTTTTGGTTAACCGTATTTGAGGTGCTGCCGGTGTTGAGCACATCGCCGGAATAAATGGCGCTGATGCTGTGATTGCCCAACAGAAGACTGCTGATCGAGCACTGCGCCTGGCTAGCGGTGACGGTCACGGCGATGCACCCCGGCAGCGGACTTGCGCCCTCCTGAAACAGGACGGTTCCGGTCGGCGTGTTACCGGTGACGGTGGCGGTGAAGGTGACATTCTGCGAGGACACGCTCGAATTTGCGCTGGAGGCGAGCGCGGTGGTGCTGGTTGCAACGCTCACCGCTGCGTAATCGAAATAAGGCTCGCTCACGCCTTCATCGATGCGCCACGGCGACGGAAAGATGAAGCCCACGAACGAGGCCTGCTGCTTCATCTGGACGCTGGTGAGACCGGTCGTTGCCCCCATCGTGCCAGCCCCGATAGCCGGTAGTGCGGTCGTTGACATGTTCCAGTAGTTGTTGGCGTTCGCGGCCGCCTGATTGTCGCCGACGAGCGCGCCAATCGACCCAGCGCCGGATGGTGTGACGGTGCCCGAGGCATAGCACCGTGCGATGTTGCTTGCGGACTCGCTACGCCCGACCAGTCCGCCGACCTTGTCAGATCCCGTCACTGCGCCTTTGGCGTAGCAATCGCGAATGCCGAAACTGTTGGTGGCGCTCTGGCCGACAAGGCCCCCGACGAAGTTGATACCGCTGACGGTCTTGATCGCATAACTGGTTTCGATCGAGCCCTGATTGTTCCCCACCAGTCCGCCGACCCGATCATTGCCGCTGACCGTGCCGGGGTTCGCATAGCTCTTTTTGATGGCACCGGAGTTGAACCCGATCAGGCCGCCTGCATAGTCAGCGCTTGCAGTCACATTGCCCGTCGCGAACGTCGTATCGGTGGTGCCGCTGCCCCGGTTGCCGATGAGACCACCGACCATCGTCGTGCCCGATACCGAACCCGTCGCATAGCTCGTGTTGACGGCGGGCGTTGTACTCATCCCGATCAGGCCCCCTACGTTGCCCGCGCCTGTCACATTGCCCTGCGCGTGGCTGCCACTGATCGTGCCCGTAGTATGCCAACCGATCAGCCCGCCGACTTTGGCTGCGTTCGCTGCGGTTACGTTTCCGGTGGCGTAGCTGTTTGCAATGCCTGCGCCCGCAGCATTGATGCCGACGAGACCGCCGATCGATTCGACCGCTGCGCCATTCGCGTTGACCGTGCTGGCCGACCTACTCGAAGTGATTGCGCCTTTGTTGTCACCGACCAGTCCTCCGACCGAGCCTGCCGACGCGCCTCCCGAAACTGTTTGCCCCGCGATCGTGGTGGTTCGCAAGATTGGACCCGCGTTGCTGCCGATCAATCCGCCGACGCCGCTGAACGGGGCCGAGACCGCACCGGACGCCCATGAGTCTTCGGTTGCGTGACTGTCCTGGATTCCGATCAAGCCGCCTGCGAACGTGTAGGTGGGCAAGGAAGCGTCATTGCCAGTGGCCGTCACCATCCCCGTCGCATAGCTAAATGTGACCTTGCCGGTGCTCTCGCCGATGAGGCCGCCGACTCGCGCGAAGCCATCGACCTTGCCAGTCGCAAAACTCGTCGTCAATGCCGGAGCACTGCCCTGCACAAAAGTGCCGATCAGCCCGCCCGTTGCCTTGATTCCCGTCACGTGACCGGTGGCGCTGCT
>JBDSYI010000117.1:0-6556 GCA_039925745.1 Casimicrobium sp.
GACAACAGCGTCGCCGCGAAGCGCGTCTGAAACTGCGCCTTGATCAGCCAAATGGCGAGCGTCACAAGCTCAAACCGTCCGGCGTCAGCGTCAACGTGTGATCGCAACGCGCTGCAACCTGCGCCGAGTGCGTCACAACTAGCGCCGCTGTGTTCTGCTCACGACAACGCTCCAGCAGCAACGACAACACTTCGTCGGCGGTGCGGGGGTCAAGATTGCCCGTAGGTTCATCAGCCAAAATCAGTTGAGGCTTATGTACCAACGCACGTGCAATGGCCACCCGTTGCAGTTCACCACCCGACAACGACGCAGGCCAACGCGCGCCGAAACCTGCGAGACCCACGCGATATAGCAGTGCGTCGATACGAACCGCATGCTCCGCGACCGGCACTCGTGTCAACAACAGCGGTACCGCGATATTCTGCGCAACGGTCAACGTCGGCAAGACATGAAACGCCTGAAAGACAAAACCGATGCTTGCCGCCCGAAGCCGCGCCCGCTCAGCCTCGGCCAGCGACGTCATGTTCTGCGAATTAATCGTGACGCTGCCCGCTTCAGCCGTCTCCAGCCCGGCGATACAGTTCAGCAGCGTACTTTTGCCGACACCGGATTCCCCCACCAACGCAACAATCTGCCCGGCTGAAACAGAAAAGTTGAGATTCCGAAAAATTGGTCGCGGCGCATTCGGGTGGCGCTTGGTTAAATCTGAAACAACGAGCATGCGACGATTCTAGGTTTCAGGCCATTTTGAGAAGGTTTCTGGCTTGCGAGGGAGACGCCGTCCAGTTCGATCGGCGCGATGGGCGATCACTACATAAGGCACCAGCGCAAAAAGTTATCTATTCGGATCAACCGTTTAGGCGGACATCGACGGTCGCTGCGCCATTGCCGCGCGCCACCTTTGCAAATGCTGAAGGTTGTCTCCCGGCTTGAGGCGGAGCACCCGCGCAAAATCCACGACCACGACTGCTGTGATGTCGGCAACGCTGAACTGGTTCGCGGCGACGAAAGTTTGTCCTGCGAGTTGCAGATTGAGGGTCAAAAAGAAATGCTGCACTCGGGCTATTCCGCGCTGACCCAGCTCGGCAATTTGTGGATGGTCGACAGGACCTGGCAAAGCGCGGTTCACCATGGCCGGGCTGGTGTTGCGAAATCCTTCCGCCACCGCCATCAGGCCTTCAAACTCGCCTCGCCACTGCCAGCTGGCGATCTCCGCCTTGTCCTGTGGCGTGCGACCCAATAGTGGTGGCTCTGGATAACGGGCTTCGAGGTACGCGGCAATAGCGGCGTTGTCTGTGAGCAACGTGTCTTCTTCAGTGCGTAGTGCGGGCACGGTGCATTGTGGGTTGATCTTGCGGTAAGCGTCGCCCATCTGCTCGCCGCCGCGAAGGTCGATCTGAACAGTTTCGTGAGGAACGCCCTTTTCATCCAGAAAGATGCGAGCGCGGCGCGGGCTGGGCGCGGTGGCGCAGTCGTAAAGCGTGATCATGGCTTGGCGGCTGCAGAAGAGGTGAGCTTGTCCTGAGTCTGCGTATCGAAGTCGCTCGCCTCGTGTCGCTCGTGCAGTTGGCTCGAGGGCTCGCCCCACGCGCGGTTGACTTTGCGCCCGCGCTTTACGGCGGGGCGGGCGGCAATCTCGTCGGTCCAGCGCAGCACATTCGTGTACTCATGCACGCTCAGGAACTCCCCGGCCTCGTAGAGCTGCCCCTTAACCAGCGTG
This sequence comes from Casimicrobium sp., assembly GCA_039925745.1. Lineage (GTDB taxonomy): Bacteria > Pseudomonadota > Gammaproteobacteria > Burkholderiales > Casimicrobiaceae > Casimicrobium. Next base: position 1,721 of record JBDSYI010000117.1, read on the forward strand.
CCGTACCAGGGCCACACGGCCATGTCGGCAATGCTGTAATCATCACCTGCCAGAAAATGATGGTCCGCAAGGTGGCGGTCCAACACATTTAGCTGACGCTTTACTTCCATCGCGTAGCGGTTGATCGGATATTCGAACTTGGCGGGCGCGTAGGCGTAAAAATGGCCGAAGCCGCCCCCCAAAAACGGAGCGCTGCCCATTTGCCAGAACAGCCAGGAAAGGCATTCAGCGCGCGCTGCCGTCTCCACCGGTAAGAATGCTCCGAATTTTTCGGCGAGATATAACAGGATGGCACCGGACTCAAACACCCGCACCGGTATTTTGCCGCTGTGATCAACGAGAGCCGGGATCTTGGAGTTGGGATTGGCCGCAACAAATCCACTCCCAAACTGGTCACCATCATTGATTCGAATCAGCCATGCGTCGTACTCTGCACCGGCGTGACCCAGCGCCAGCAACTCTTCAAGCATGACGGTTACTTTGACGCCATTGGGCGTGGCCAGCGAATAAAGCTGCTGTGGATGACGCCCGACAAGGAGGCCTTTGTCGTGCGTAGCACCAGCCACGGGCCGGTTAATAGTGGCAAATTTGCCGCCACTTGACTGATCCCAAGTCCAAACTTTAGGCGGAATGTATTCGGATGCGTTGCTCATTAGTTGGGCTCCAAAGGTTGCTTCGTGAACAGTGCGGGAAACGGACGAAATGCGCCAATGGTTTTCGTCGGGCCCAGCGTGAAAGTTTAGGTTTCGCCAGATAAACCGGGAGATATTCATAGGAGAGCGGGAGCCCTGTAATCCTATCGCCCCGGCGGGGCGTTCGTCCGCTGATAGCCGCCGTGCGAGTCGTTCACTCAAGCGACCGCTTGCGAGATCATAGCTCTGTTACGCTCGTCTACATTCGTGGCTGCTGGTGGCAATCAGTTGACGCAGCTTGTGAGAATCGACCGTCCACCTACCAATGGCTCATTGTGATGACCCAACGCAGTTTTGCTTCACTGTCCGCATTCGCGCGAGCCCGGCTCTCGTTGGATGCGCGCTTAGGGCTACATCTAACACTGGGCGCGGTGGTATTTATGTTGTGCGCATTTGTCTTCGGCCACATCGCAGAAGATGTGCTGACGATGGACAAAATCACGATACTGGATATTCGAGTGTCGCGATGGTTTCATGCACACACAATTCCGTGGCTTACCCGCCTGATGATGCTGATTTCCGATATCCACAGCACTTTCGGGATCGTTGCGCTCAGTTCATTACTGGCGATCTACTGGATTCGCATCAAGGCGTGGGACTGGTTGTTAGCACTTATCCTCACGGTGCCGTTTGGCATGTTGCTCAATCTTCTGCTGAAAGCAATATTTCAGCGTACGCGGCCTGGTTTTGACGTGCCGCTTCTGACCCCGGATGGCTTCAGTTTTCCGAGTGGACATACAGCCGCCGCCACCTTACTGTATGGACTTTTGGCGGTGTGGCTAATTTGCACGACGAGCGCATGGCCCAAGCGCGTGCTCATTGCGATGCTGGCAAGTATGTGTGTCGGCCTGGTGGGACTGAGTCGGATCTATCTCGGGGTTCACTACTTAAGCGATGTGCTCGCTGCCGTGGCTGCGAGCTGCGGTTGGCTCGCGTTCAGTCTAATGGTCGTTTCTGTTTGGCGCACTCGCCGAAGTTCTGGACAACACATGGCAGGTACCAGCAACAAAGGGCATGACGGTTGTAAAAGCCAGATCGGTCTGAAATAAATCGTGGGAACCTACCTGACATAGTTTTCATCACGGGACAAAGTGGAGAAATTCATGTGCGTTTTGATCCGTGTGCAACAAAAACCCGCATAGCTTTTGTTCTCCGCAGCACGCTGTCGATCTCTGCCATCCGTAGGCGGCAAAATTGTCACTCCGTAATCGACCTCGAGTACCCTTAGCAGGTTCGCAAATAATCAAACTGCACTATGTCGCCACATTCCCACCAGGGTTCCGTCGAATTTCACAAAAACAACCCGTCTGTCATGCGCCATATCGGTGCCGTTTTAGACGATACGCCCGAAGTTGGCGAGGTGCTGCTCAGCATTGATCGCTTCGCGTTCACGGCTAACAACGTCACCTACGCGATGTTTGGCGACGCCATGCATTATTGGCAATTTTTCCCGGCAACTGACCCGGCATGGGGGGTGATCCCCGTGTGGGGTTTTGCCACTGTGGTCGCGAGTGCGGTGGAGGGTATTGCGGTGGGCGAGCGGTTTTATGGCTACCTTCCGACGGCGACGCATTTGATTGTGCAGCCGGAGCGCGTGAACGCCGGTGGATTTGTCGATGGTGCCGACCATCGAGCGAGCTTGCCTGCGGTTTACAACCAGTATTTGCGCTGTAGCACTGACCCCGGATATCACCCGAAGCGTGAAGCAGAGCAAATGATTTTGCGCCCGCTTTTTTTTACCAGTTATTTGATTGATGACTTCTTGGCGGACAACTCGTTTTTCGGTGCCGAACGGGTGATTTTGTCCAGCGCATCGAGCAAGACTGCCTACGGAACAGCGTTTTGTTTATCGCAGCGAAAAGACATAGAAGTCGTCGGTCTGACATCAGCAAAAAATATGGATTTTGTGCGCAGTTTGGGCTGTTATCACCAAGTCCTGACCTACTACGAAATCAGCGCATTGTCGCCAGCGGTACCTAGTGTGTACGTCGATTTTTCTGGCAACGTTGACGTGCGGCGTGCATTGCACACGCAGATTGCCGATGGCCTGAAATACAGCGCATCCATCGGCGGCACCGACTGGCAACATTTGGGTAAGGTGGGTGATCTTCCTGGGCCACGCCCGACTTTATTTTTTGCACCATCCCAGATTAAAAAACGCAGCAGTGAATGGGGCAGCGCGGTATTAATGGGTAAGCTCGCAGCGGCATGGCAGCTATTTATGGTGCCTGTCACGCGCGCCGATCAGCCGTGGTTACAGATCGTTCAGGTCAACGGTGTTGAAGCTTCGCTGGCGGCGATGACTGAAGTCATCGCCGGAAAAGCCAAACCGGAAGAGGGGCACGTACTGAGTCTTATGGCAATGGGCGACTAAACCTGCGGGCTAGGCGTTGCGCTGTGCAGCGACTGATTGCGCCGACTGTGGCGTACCACTAACCAAACACACGCTGCGATCACCATCATGGGCAACGCCATGAAAAGTGCGACGGTGCCAAGCGCGATCGCGGTGATCGTGAAGGCGAACAGGATCGCAGCGACCGAAATTAATATTGCCAAAGTGATGGCGGCCCAGGCGATCAGGAACTCAAATACGCCGCTTTCGAAGACGCCCGTAATCTGTGTGGAATGATCGCCCCAACGAATGTGCGCATTGCTCGCGGCGGGCCACCACTGGGCGGCGACAAGGAACACGAGCGAGAGCGCAGCGGAGATGGCGATTACAACCAGGCTCGTAATTAGTGCGGTGCGTACTTTGCGGTTCATACAGATTCTCCGTGAGGTTTGATTTGATGGAGACATTCTGTGATTGCTTCCCCGATCTACAAAGCGGCGAGCGACGATCTGGATAGCACGGCGACGAATCGCGGGTTGGCGGCGATTTGTCGCATGAAAGTCAAGCTTGAATGCATCGTGAGTGACATGCGCGTCAACGCGATCGACGCTCTTCCGTTACATTGCGGGCGTCACACGCGTCCGCTGTGGTTTGAGCGGGACGACCATCCTATATTTACCTGTCAGGAGTCCTCAATGAAACGCTTCGCTACTGCCCTTGTGGCATCAATGCTGCTCGCCTCGCCGCTATTCGCGCTCGATGCGACACAGGCAAAAAAAGACGTCGCCACCGCGACAGCCGCTCCAGCAAAGGCCGTTCCGGCCGACGCTAAAAAAGCCCCGGAGTTGATGGATATCAACCATGCGACGGCAAAGCAACTCGCCACGCTCGACGGCATCGGCGAGGCCCGTTCCGCCGCCATCGTGAAAGGTCGCCCGTACAACGGAAAAGACGATCTCGTAAACAAAAAAATCCTGACACAGGACGTCTACGACAAGATTAAAGACAAGATCATCGCGAAGCAGAAGAAGTAGCCCTCTCGCTGCAAAAAAGCCCGGTTCGCCGGGTTTTTTTATTGCCGGCGCGGCAACGTACTCGTTGTTGATAGTGCTGACGTCAATTTATTCGAGGCGATCGATGGCAAATTCGGCGCGCACAGCGGAGGAGTGTATTTAGACGGAATTGACGGCCGTTTTTACCTAAAATTCGTATTGGCTTTTACCTGTAAACCTTATTGCACAGGGGCTGTATCCTGATTTATCTAATTGTCGACAAAGTGCATTTTGTCCGCCTAGCCCCAATGCAAAGGCGAGTGTAAGCAAAAGTTGATTCACAATATTCGCATACCGCCGGCGTAATAAGCCCAACGAAAGGAACTATTGCGACTGCCGAACGAGGCTCGAAAGCAGGCATCGCGCCCAAGCCGAAGTACATAGCAGCAGCAGGCAGTGAGAACGCGTATTTTGGCCGAGGATTGGTTCAGCTGACTTGGTAGAACAGCTACGCCAGTGCTGGAATTTCCATCGGATTGGGGCTGGAGCTTTTGTTTAAGCCCGAGCGCCTGCTCGAATTTGAATTGTCCTATCTGGTGATGACGAAGGGCATGCTGGACGGGGATACATTTGCCAACGGTCATAAGAGCAGCGACTATTTCACCGACGCTAAAAGCGATTACGCAGGCGCCCGCGCGATGATCAATGGGAACGACAAGTTAACGTCGATTGTTAACGCTGCGTTGGCCTTTGAGAAGCTCTTGCTCGATGCACGCCTACTGCCCACGAAACCTTAACTCTGGATTGTCCGTGTCTATGA
>JBDSYI010000118.1:0-12268 GCA_039925745.1 Casimicrobium sp.
GGCAAGCGCCAAACGCGCCACGCTGCACGCGCTCGGATGGGCAGCCGCAGTTCAAATTGATTTCGTCGTAGCCCCAGTCGACGCCGATTTTCGCAGCGCGCGCCAGATCGTCGCGTTCGCTACCACCAAGTTGCAGCGCGACCGGATGCTCAACTTCGCTAAACCGCAGGTGACGACGATGCTGTTCCTCACCGCCATAAATTAATGGCCCGGTCGTGACCATTTCGGTATAGAGACGCGCGTTCGGCGACAGCATGCGAAAGAGCACGCGGCAATGGCGGTCCGACCAGTCCATCATCGGGGCGGTCGTCAAGCGCCACGGTGAATGCGGCGTGGATTCGGTGAATGCGGCGGTCGTCATGCCACCATTTTCTCAGTTGCTGGATTAAAGCAGGCTACGTATGCAGCTTTTGGCTGAAAACCTTTTCGGCAGTGGGAGGAAGCGTCATTTGGCGATTAGTCGACAGTCGGCTATTTTAAGCCTTAGCCCATTGATATCAGGGCATTTATTAAAAAGCTGATCAATTCACGCTGCGCGCGCCCAACCTGACGCTCGACGCGGCGCTCGTTGAACGGGAGCGCGGCACACCCAGAACGGCTTCGTGCATTTCCTGAACGCGGGCAGTTTGCGGGGATGGAGAAGCAGGGATGGACATAGAAAAAGTTCAAAGCGGTTGCACGAATTATGTCGATTGCTCCGCTGCGGTTTTCCTACGCATCTGTGGCGCGTACAGGACGCATGCTGCTAAAGTTGCCGTCATTCAAATACACACAACAAAATTGGCAGGAGGCACTCATGGATTTTTCAATGTCCGAACGGCAGACCCATTGGCGTGATCGCGTGATCGCTTTCATGAACCAGCACGTCTATCCCGCAATCCCAAAATATACGGAGCAGATGAAGGCCTTTGGTGAAAACCGCTGGCAAGTGGTGCCGGTGGTTGAGGAGCTGAAAGCGCTGGCCAAAACTGACGGACTATGGAATCTCTTTTTGCCAGTTGATTCGCTGCCAGCAGACAGCCCGTTTAGTGGCGCTGGACTCACCAACCTGGAGTACGCGCTTTGTGCAGAGCAGATGGGCCGCGTTGGATTCGCCTCCGAAGTGTTCAACTGTTCTGCGCCGGATACGGGCAACATGGAAGTGCTTGCGCGCTACGGCTCCGCCGAGCACAAAGCGAAATGGTTGCAACCGTTGTTGGCGGGTGAAATCCGCTCCGCCTTTCTGATGACCGAGCCAGACGTTGCATCGTCTGACGCTACCAATATTCAAACGTCGATCCGGCGCGATGGTGATCATTACGTCATCAATGGTCGCAAGTGGTGGTCCTCAGGCGTTGGTGACCCGCGCTGCAAGCTCGCGATTGTGATGGGTAAGACAGATCCTTCGGCGCCGTCGCATTCGCAGCAATCTCAGATATTGGTGGAGCTGGATACACCTGGCATCGAGATCGTTCGCATGCTTCCGGTGTTTGGGTTTGATGATGCGCCGCATGGCCACGCCGAGGTCGTGTTTCGTGACGTACGCGTGCCCGCAGAAAACATTTTGCTCGGTGAAGGTCGTGGTTTTGAGATTGCTCAGGGTCGCCTGGGGCCGGGTCGAATTCACCACTGTATGCGCTCGATTGGCAGCGCAGAACTGGCGCTTGAGAAGATGGTCAAGCGCCTGCAATCTCGCGTCGCTTTCGGTAAAAAAATATCTGATCAATCGGTGTGGGATGAGCGTGTTGCGGAAGCACGGATTGATATCGAAATGACGCGTTTGCTCTGTCTTCAGGCTGCGGACATGATGGACAAGGCGGGCAACAAAGTCGCGCGTATGCAGATCGCGATGATCAAGGTCGCCGCGCCGAGAATGGCGTTGCGCATCATCGACAATGCGATTCAGGCCTTTGGCGCAGCGGGCGTATCAACCGATGCGGGACTCGCCAAGCAATACGCCAGCATGCGCACGATGCGTTTGGCCGATGGGCCGGATGAAGTGCATAACCGCACCATTGCGCGCATGGAATATGGGCGGCATGCAGTGAAGAGCGCGTGATTCTGAAAAAAAGTCATTAGCTCTGATCGGGGCGCAGTTAGGTTCCTCCCCCTTCAAGGAGGAGGTTAGGAGGGGGACGGGTTTTGTGCTGTGGCGGCGGCATGCCCTTGAGAACAAAACCATTCGCACCCCTACCCCCCTTGAAGAGGAGGGAGCTTTTCAGTGCATCGAATTGCTAGTTGGTGGTGGCCATCGCCTTGACTATTTCATTGCGCCCCTGAGCCCCACCGTTCTCGGGAACCATCTCCTCCGCGCGGTCCGAAATCGCTGCAAATTCCGCAGCCACTCGCTCAGCCGCGTCCGCGCCATTGCCTACGTGCACGCCACCCGTCATCGTGATGTAAGCGCACTCAAACGTGCCCGCTCCCGCGCACAAAATAACGCGTGTCGGTGCCGCCTCAGAAACGAGATAGAGCAACCCCGGCGTTACTGATTCCGGTTTCAACCTGGCTAGCACTTCCTCCGGCATCAGGCCCTCGGTCATGCGAGTTGCGGCCGTCGGTGCGAGACAATTAACGTGGATGTTGTCCTTTGCCCCTTCTATCGCTAACGTCTGCATGAGCCCCACCAATGCCATCTTCGCTGCGCCGTAATTGGCCTGCCCGAAGTTGCCGTACAAGCCGGAAGACGACGTTGTCATCACGATGCGCCCATATTTCTGTGCGCGCATGATGTCCCACACAGCCTTGGTGCAGATCGCAGCACCCATCAGATGAACATCAACCACCAGACGAAAGTCGCTCATGTCCATCTTGCCGAAACTTTTGTCGCGCAGGATGCCCGCATTGTTGACGAGTATGTCGATGCGACCCCAGGCTCCGATCACTTCTTTAATCATGCTGGCAACAGCAGCCTCGTCGGTGACCGAGGCGTGATTGGCCATCGCGGATCCGCCTGCGGCGTGAATCTCCGCGACCACCGCATCGGCTGCGCTGAGCGCGTTGCCCGATGCGTCGGGTGAGGCACGGCCAAAATCGTTGACGACTACTTTGCAGCCCCTCGCCGCAAGTGATAGAGCGTGCGACCGGCCCAATCCGCCTCCCGCGCCCGTGACAATTGCCACCTTGCCTTCAAATCGAATACTCATCGTTTACTCTTTCAGGTCACGTTCTAAAGGACATGATTAGAGCCTATTTGCTAGCGCACGTCAGGGTTTGTAACTTGATGCAAACAGAAACCGGGTGAGCACTGGCAGACAGATTATTTGTAAACTACTCTGAATCAATTCGATGCATGAATTGGGTGTACATCGGATTGCAGCCGCGTCGCTTGCGAGCTGTCTACAACCGCAACGAGCCAAGGCAAAAAGGAAGAGCACCGTGTCACTTTTCGATCTCACAGGTAAGGTCGCTGTCATCACCGGTTCGTCCAAGGGCATTGGCAAAGCGATTGCCGAGCGCATGGCAGAGCAGGGGGCCAAAGTGGTGATCTCGTCGCGCAAGGCCGAGCCGTGTGCTGAAGTCGCTGCGGCGATCAATGCCAAGTATGGCGAAGGCAGGGCGATTTCTAATCCCGCGAATATTTCGTCTAAGGACGATCTCCAGAATCTGGTCACAGCGAACAACACCAAATTCGGAAAAATCGACATTCTGGTATGCAATGCCGCGAGCAACCCGTACTACGGCCCGCTCGCCGGGATTGCCGACGATCAGTTCCGCAAAATTCTTGAAAACAACGTCATCGCGAATCACTGGTTGATCAGTTTTGTCGCGCCGCAAATGATTGAGCGCAAGGACGGTGCGATCATCATCGTGTCGTCGATTGGTGGGCTGCGCGGATCGCCAGTGATCGGCGCATACAACGTCTCCAAGGCGGCTGACTTTCAACTCGCGCGCAATCTGGCAGTTGAATATGGCCCGTACAATGTTCGCGTCAACTGCATCGCGCCGGGCTTGATCAAAACCGATTTCGCCAAAGCGCTGTGGGAGGACGCGGAGATGCTCACGCTGCGCACCGCGACCACGCCGCTCCGACGCATCGGTGAGCCCGACGAAATTGCCGGGGCGGCCATTTTTCTGGCGTCACAAGCCGGAAAGTTCGTGACCGGACAAAGTATCGTGGTCGACGGTGGCGTGACGATTTGATTTGACGCAGCGGAAATGGGGCAGTTGGGTATGCTTCGGCGATGAGTGACACAGACAATTTTTCCGGCACCCGCCCAGTTGCTGCCGAGCATGCATTTGACGTCCCACGCTTGGCCGAATTCATGCGTGGCCATGTCGACGGCTACTCGGGTGAGTTAACCGTCGAGCAGTTCAAGGGTGGGCAATCGAACCCGACTTTTCGCCTGACTGCGGGGGGCAAAAACTACGTGCTTCGCCGCAAGCCACCGGGTGTCTTGCTGCCGTCAGCGCACGCGGTGGATCGAGAGTTTCGCGTGATCAGTGCGCTCGCCAAGACTGACGTGCCGGTGGCTCGTGCCTATGCTCTGTGTGAAGACGTGAGCGTTATCGGCACCATGTTCTACATCATGGATTGCGTTGAGGGTCGCATCCTGTGGGATCCAGCTTTGCCGGGTATGACGAATGCTGATCGCGGCGCGCACTATAACGAGATGAATCGGGTCATCTCCGGTTTGCATCGGGTTGATCCAGTTGCGGTCGGTTTGAGCGAATACGGCAAACCCGGCAATTACATCGAGCGCCAGGTCGGGCGTTGGACCAAGCAATATCGCGCTGCCGAAACCGAAACTATCGACGCTGCGAATCAGCTCATCGAATGGTTACCCAAGTACATTCCGGCGGGTGATGAAACGCGTATCGTGCACGGTGATTTCCGTATCGACAACGTGATTTTTCACCCGACTGAAGCGCGCATTCTTGCTGTTCTCGACTGGGAACTCTCCACGCTGGGGCACCCGCTCGTGGATTTTGCGTATCACTGCATGGTGTGGCACATGAAGCCGGGGAACGGCGTGCGCGGACTAGCGGGAGTGGACATCAATGCGCTCGGCATCCCAACTGAGTCTGAATATCTGCAAAGTTACTTGCGACAGACGGGTCGAGGCGACGTCAGTAGTGTCAGTGCCGCCGACTGGAACTACTACCTTGTGTTCAACATGTTTCGCCTCGTCGGCATCCTCCAAGGCATTATGGCGAGAGCACTGCAAGGCAATGCGTCGAGCGAGCGTGCGCTGGAAGCGGGGCGGCGTACGCGACCGCTGGCGGAGCAGGCTTGGGCGCTGGCGCAGATGGTCAAGCGTTAGGTCACGCTCAGTATTGTCCCTGCAAGCTACGCGAAAATTTCATTGGATAATCGGATTATTCCAAGGAGGAAACTATCGTGCGTCATCTTTCACTGCCCCCAAAACTTCCACAGCGTCGTAGCGTCGCGTTAGCACTAGCTGCACTCACAGTCACCACGCCGTTTTTGCTCGGCACCGCGACTGCCTTCGCCCAAGCCTACCCAAGCAAACCCATTACTCTGATCGTGCCGTGGCCGGCCGGTGGCTCAACGGATCGCCACCTGCGCACGCTCGCGGACATTGCCGGAAAAAATCTCGGGCAAACCATCATCGTGCAGAACCAGCCCGGTGGCGGCGGCACGCTTGGTCCCGGCAATATGGCGCTGGCTGCGAAGCCAGACGGCTACACGATTGCGCAGTTTCCGATGGGCATGTTGCGTATTCCGCACATGCAAAAAACGGCATGGAACCCGATGACCGATTTCAGTTTCATCATCGGTGTGTCGGGTTACACATTTGGCTTCGTGGTGAGGAACGATTCGCGGTACAAATCGTTCGCCGAATACATCGAAGCTGCGCGTAAGGAGCCCGGCAAGATTGACTACGGCTCGACCGGCACGGGCACCTCGCCGCACTTGCTGCTGGAAGAGATTGGCGATGTCGCCAAAGTGAAGTTCAATCATGTGCCGTTCAAGGGCAATGCTGACCTAATGACGGCGCTACTCGGTGGACATGTGATGGCGGGCAGTGACGCCAGCGGTTGGGACAAATATGTGGACGGCGGGCAGATGCGACTTCTTGCCACGTTCGGCGAGAAACGCACCAAGCGGTGGCCCAATGTGCCGACCGCGAAGGACCTGGGCCTGAACGTGGTCGGCAATTCGCCGTACGGACTGGTCGGCCCGAAAGGCATGGATCCGGCGATCATGAAGATCCTGCATGATGCGTTCAAAAAGGCAATGGATGACCCGAAACATCTGGAAGTCCTCGACCAGTTAAATCAGGACCTCTGGTATCGCAGCGGTGAGGACTATGCGAAGTGGGCGAAAGAGACGTTTGCCAAGGACAAGGTGTTGATCGAACGGTTGGGTTTGGCGGCTAAGTAGTTTTTCTTGGCTGATCGATGTGTTGTGGGAGCGGTTCCACCGCGATTGATCCCAACGGCATTCGCGGTGGAACCGCTCCCACAGAAAACCGTTCATCAATCGAGAATTGCCCACGATATGGTCACAACGAAGTAAACATCTATGTCGAACTACCCCTGCCTGATCGAAAATCTCGCCTTCGCCGAAGCCCCGCGTTGGCACGATGGTGAACTCTGGTTCTCCGATTTTTTCACCCATCAGGTGATGCGTGTTGATCGCGAAGGTCGCGCGCATGTGGTGGTTGAGGTGCCGGACCAGCCATCGGGTTTGGGTTGGTTGCCGGATGGTCGATTGCTGGTTGTTTCGATGCTGGATCGCAAGCTCATGCGGCTTGATCCAGCGGGGCTAGCCGAAGTCGCCGATCTCAGTCAACTCGCGGATTTTCATTGCAACGACATGGTGGTTGACGCTAAGGGTCGCGCCTACGTCGGCAACTTCGGTTTTGATATTTTCGCGCAGCCCGTCGTACCCAAACCCACCGTCCTGGTGATGGTGTCTCCCGACGGAAGAACGTCGGTCGCTGCAAACGACCTGGCGTTCCCGAACGGCACTGTGATAACGCCTGATGGCCGCACCATGATCATTGGCGAAACCTTCGCTAAGAGGCTGACGGCGTTCGATATTGCCGACGACGGCACATTGTCAAATCGCCGCGTCTGGGCCGATCTCGGCAAGCTCGCACCAGATGGAATTTGCCTTGATGCCGGAGGCGCCGTATGGGTTGCCTCACCACGTACTAACGAGTTCGTGCGGGTGCTCGAGGGAGGCACCATCACGCGCCGCATCCCAGTGTCAAATCAGGGCATTGCCTGCGCGCTGGGCGGCGACGACGGCAAGCGATTGTTCATGGTGATTGGTCGCGTTAAGGCTCGTGATGAGGCGATGGCGGCGCGGGTCGGGCGAATCGAATACATCGACGTCGACGTGCCGGCGGCGTCTCCGCCGCGCTAGCTAAACTGGGCGAAATTCGGCACGCGCTTCTCGGCAAAAGCGCGAAAAGCCTCTGCGGCTTCCGGGCTTTTCAGGCGCTCGGCGAACACTTCACTTTCACGATCCATCGTCCGCACGAGGAGCTCGCCGTCGCGCATCAGACGCTTGCTTGCACGCAGTGCGCCGATGGGCTTATCGGCAAGTGTGTAGGCCACTCCGAGCGCTTTTGCGCGCAATGCTTCGGGCGCAGCGAGATAACGCGCCAATCCCCATTCCACAGCGGTTTTGCCGTCAACTGGTTCGCCCAGCGCAATCATGCCAAACGCTCTTGCGTAGCCGATTCGCGCCTGCAAAAGCAGACTGGATGCCGCTTCGGGGACCAGTGCCAGATTTACGAATGGAGTGACCAGGCGCGCCTGCTCAGTCACACACACGACGTCGCAGTGCAACAGCATGGTGGTTCCCACCCCAACCGCGAGCCCGTGTACGGCTGCGACGATTGGTTTGTCCGCTGTCGCGAGTCCGTGCAGAAAGCGGGTGACATGGCGCACGGTCGGGCCAGATCCCGCAGAGATTGACGCGAAGTCGGTCAAATCATTGCCTGCCGTGAAGCTGTCGCCTTCGCTGCGAATGATGATGCAGCGAATTGTCGGATCATCGTGCGCACGCTGCAAACCATCGGCGAGCACGCCGTACATCGCGTTGGTCAGTGCGTTTTTCTTGTCAGGGCGGTTCATTGACAGCGTTAGGATGGGCCCGTCTACGGCGACAGTGACTAGTTCGGTCATGGCGATTGCTCCTTGCGACTTTTTGTTTAGCCGCAAAGGATACCGTGCACATTGAGTGTCGCAAATTCAAACGCAGCGCTCGTCGATGAAAGTCCAGTTTTTTCGGTGCGTTGACTTCGCCACGACTCTACCCACTTACGCACCGAATACCACGCTGCGGGTATCGCTCTGCAACAATTAGCGTTGCGTCCTGTTTGTAAGAGCTATGTCTTTCTTCCGCGATCTTTCTCTGTCTGCTGTAGTCACTGGTTTCGTAGTTGTGTTGGTGGGATTCACCAGCACTGGCGCGTTGGTGTTTCAGGCCGCCCAGTCTTTAAGCGCGACGCAGGCGCAAATCAATTCCTGGATGTGGGCGCTCGGGCTCGGCATGGGCATTGCGACGATCATTCCTTCACTCATTTACAAGAAACCGGTAGTGGCTGCGTGGTCGACACCCGGTGCCGCGCTGATCGCGACGAGTGCGGCGGGCGTGACGATGCCAGAAGCTGTAGGAGCGTTTGTACTTTGCGCGCTGCTCATCATCATCGCTGGCGCATCGAAGTTGTTCGAACGCATGATGAATCGCATTCCTGTCGCCATCGCGTCGGCGATGCTCGCGGGCGTCTTGCTGCGCTTCGGGCTCGAAGCGTTTAGCTCAATCAAAACTGCCCCCACGATGGTGCTCACCATGTTTGCGTTGCACCTGCTCGGCCGGCGCTTCTGGCCGCGTTACGGTGTGGTCGGCGTTCTCGCTGTGGGGCTTGTGTTCGCTGCCAGTGCGGACGCATTAAAGTGGTCAGCCGTGACTGTGGAATGGGCGACACCGGAGTGGACAACGCCCGAGTTTTCCGTGCACGCTATCGCTGGGCTCGCGTTGCCCCTGTTTCTGGTGACGATGGCGTCGCAGAACATGCCCGGTGTCGCCGTCATGCGCGGTGCTGGCTACAACACGCCGATATCACCGGTCATTACGATGTCTGGCGTCATCAATCTGGTCTTCGCGCCGTTCGGTGCATTCGCGCTCAATCTCGCAGCGATTACGGCGGCCATTGCAATGGGGCCGGAGGCACATGAAGACAAGGACAAGCGCTACACCGCCGCTGTCATGGCGGGCGTTTTCTACTGTGTCATCGGGCTATTCGGTGCGATAGTTGGCGGGCTGTTCGCAGCGTTTCCGCGTGAGTTAATCGTTGCGCTGGCGGGGCTGGCGCTGATGGGCACTATTGGCAATGGGTTGGCCGCAGCGGTCACCGAAGAGAAGAACCGTGAGGCGGCGATCATCACGTTTTTAGTGACAGCATCGGGGGTCTCGCTGCTTGGCATTGGTAGCGCGTTTTGGGGGCTGGTTGCGGGTGTTGTGGCGATGGCTATTTTGAGTCGGCGACCTGCGTAATTAATGGCACCCCGAAATTCGACACACTTTTCGGTACGCTGAATGCCGTCCTCCATCGCCTTTGGTTTAATTGCAGAGCTTAAGGGCCGTATAGTGAAGAGGTTCGATCCACAGCACAATATTTCTGATGTGAACGGATTCGTAACATGCGAATATTGCACATGGCTCTGAACGGCTACGTGCCGTACGCGGAGATTGAGGACGCGATATATGAGGTTCTCGCCGATGGGCAATTGTTTACCTGTGAATCACCCAAAATGCTGCCAACGGCGCATCGACATTTATGGTTTAAATCATGCAAATTGCTACACACTTAGTCCCTCGCGAAATTCAGGCGATTGAATCTGTTGAACTTACGTTTGATCAACGGGAAAAATCTAGCTTGCGGGCACCCATGGCGAATGGCGAGGAAATCGGCATTCATCTAAAGGTCGGAACGACGCTTTCTCATGGCGACAAGCTGGCGCTTGCTGACGGTCGTATCGTTGAAGTGATCGCTGCCAACGAATCACTACACCTAGTGCGTGCAAATAACGCGGCACAGTTAGCGCGGATTTCCTATTGCATTGGCAATCGACGTATGCCGTTGCAAGTGGGCGACGACTACCTGCTCATGCTGCCAGATCAAGCGCTGCGAGCGATGGTTGAAAGTCTCGGTGGCACGGTAACTGACGTGCAGCAAGTTTTTCAAGCCGAGAGCGTGAAGCCCTGCTAGTCTGCGCGCGGTACTTCCAGTCGCTGGTTAGAGCTTTACGACAATTTTCCCCATCGCCTGACGTGATGACAGTCGCTTCAGCGCGTCCTTGGTGCCTTCGAGCGTCACAGTTTCAGTGATACTGGGCGCAAGCTTGCCGCTCTCAAACCATGCAGCGAGTTGCTGCATATTGGCGAGATGGCCCTTGGGGTTGACGACGGTGCTGTCGCCCCAGTAAACGCCGAGAATCTGGCGTTCCTTGAGGAGGGCCAGATTGAGCGGAATCTTTGGAATGTCGCCCGCAGCGAAGCCAACGACAAGAAAACGCCCACGCCAGCCTAGGGAACGAATCGCCGGCTCCGAGTAGGGGCCACCGACGGCGTCGTAAACCATTTCGACGCCCTTCTTGCCCACGATAGCCGTGACCTGATCGCGCCAGTCTGCATTCGAATAGTTCACGCAATGGTCGGCACCCAGGGACTTGCACAGCGCCAGTTTTTCGTCGGTTGACGCTGCGGCAATCACGTTTGCGCCCATCAACTTGGCGAGTTGGATCGCAGTGGTGCCCACGCCACCCGCAGCGCCCAATACCAAAAGCGTTTCGCCCGGTTGCAGATTGCCGACATCTTTCAGCGCGTGATACGACGTGGCATACGTCAATACAAACGCCGCCGCTTGCTCGAAGCTCATCGATGGCGGGATCGGCATCAGGATACGCGCATCGGCTTCGGTATATTCGGCGAAACCGCCGCGACCGGTACTGATTACACGATCGCCCACTTTCACATGAGTCACACCTTCGCCCACGGCGTGTATGACGCCCGCGAACTCAGCACCCGGAACGAAGGGCGTTTGCGGTTTGACCTGATACAGACCCTGCACGGTCAACGCGTCTGGAAAATTTAGCGACGCCGCCTTGATGTTGATCGTGACCTTACCCGGGCCAGGTACGGGTATCGGCAGGTCTTCGATTGTTAGATCATCAAGCGGACCGAACTGTTTGCAGACTAGAGCTTTCATCGGGCGGGCGCAGCGGTTGTGCGAGTTAAAGTTGAATCGATCTTTTACCGTAAACGACCGGGTAATCGGGGCGACCGGTCTTCGCCCACGTAATCAGATTGCGCGCCGCCTTGGTGCGCAACTCGATTTCGCTTTCAACTGAATAGAACGCTGAGTGGGGCGTCAGTACCACGCGCGGATGTTCGGTTAAACGATCGCCGGGACGCGCCGGCTCCGTCGGCAATACGTCCAGTCCGGCCGAATCGAGTCGGCCTGAATCGAGCGCTGCGAGCAGGTCATCGATATTGATGACTGCACCTCGTGATGTGTTCACGACATAACTTCCGCGCTTCATCGCGTTGAAACATACCGCGTTGAGCATGCCGCGCGTCTCGTCGTTCAAAGGCGTATGCGGTGACACGATGTCGGCCTCTCCGAAGAGCTGATGCAGATCGCGCACGCGCTCGACAAACGCCGGAAAGTCGCCGTCGATCAGATACGGGTCATACGCTACGACGCGCTTGAACAGGTTGCGCGAGACATGCGCCATGCGCTTGCCGATGCGGCCGAGACCGACGATGCCAAGTGTCATTTCGGTAGCGCGACGGCGCTTGCCGTTGGATTCGTAATGCCATTTACCAGCGCGAATGTCCATCGTGTGAAATGTGGTGCCACGCACGATATCGAGCGCAAGCGCGAGGGCGTGCGTTGCGACTTCGCCGACGCCGTAGTCAGGCGAATTGGCGAGCCATACGCCATGCTTTTCGCAAGCCTTCGGATCAATCGTGTCATAGCCCGCGCCGATGCGCGAACAGATGCCGACGCGCGGCAGCGCCGTGAGCACGCGATCCGTGACCGGCGCGTACTGGACTAGCAGCCCATCGGCATTGGTTTCTGTTGCGGCACGAATGACTTCGTCTTCGGTCTTCGCTTGTGCGATGACCAGGTTCATGCCCGCATCGGCGAAGAGTTTCTCTTCGATTTTGAAATAAGTCGCGTCGAAATCGGTGATTAGAAATGTCGGCATAGATAGGCGGAATGTAGCAGTGATGAAAGTCACGAAAGTAACAGTGATGCGAACTGTGATCGCTGCTCAATTCATAAATTTAACAAGCCAC
>JBDSYI010000119.1:0-3495 GCA_039925745.1 Casimicrobium sp.
AACGACGTCGAATGAGTCGCAACCTACACCGAAGCAGGCACCACACCACCCAGCTTTTGGGTGATTTCTCGTCCGATATGAGCAACAAGCGGGCCAAGCTTCAAAATGCGCTCATCGGTCAATCGCGCAATCGGCCCCGCAAGCGAAATTGCACCAATGGGCTCGGCGAACTCATCGTAGATTGGTGCGGCTACACAGCGCAAACCCATGGCGTTTTCTTCATCATCGTAGCTGTAGCCACGGGCACGAATCGTCGCGAATTGCGCACGCAATTTTTGCGGATCGGTGATCGTTTTTGGGGTGAGCTGCACCAAATCGGACTCACGAAGCACGACGGCCAGGTCATCCTCCGGCAGCGCGGAGAGCATCGCCTTGCCCGAGCCGCTGGCGTGCGCGGGAATGCGCGAACCGAGCCGGACGAGCATTCGCATGACCTCGTGGCACTGCACTTGCCCAATGAAGCAAGCGTAGGTGCCATCAAGAATCGAAAGATTTGCCGTCTCGCCGGACGCCTCCATCAGCTTGCGCAAATAAGCGTGGCTTTCACCGACAAAATCTCGATTAGAAATAAAGGCGCACCCAACACGATACGTCTTCAAGCCCACGTACCAAAGCCCCGAATCTTTAGCTTGCGTCACGAACCCCATATCGGCCAACGTGTTGAGCAGTCGATGCGCCGTGGAGGGTGGCAAATCGGCGCGGCTGGAAATTTCGGTCAGCGTAATACCGCCTTCGGATTCCGCCAACTTTTCCAAAAGCGTCAATCCGCGCGTCAGGCTTTGCACGCCGCCGCTGCCGCTTGCGCCGACGACCTCGATTTTGCTTCGACGCTTAATAGAAAGGCTGGGGTTGGCCGGGTCGGACAGTGAGGCAACGCGTGGCGGCATGGGAGGAATCGTTGCAGTAGGTGGAGAAAGCAGTTTATCCAATCAGGCGCCAGACTGGAACCAGATTGCGCTAGAGGGAAGCGGGAGCCACACGGCAGTTTTGACCCGTGGGTCGACGCGCGACGATAATCCAGCGTATGGATCGGCGGTGCCGACTGTTCATCTTTTTTGGAGATATTGACGTGCTTAATCGTTACCTGGTGATGGCGCTGGCGCTGCTGATGGGGGCCACGAGCCTGACCGTTTCAGCACAAAATAAAAAACGCATTGAACGTGCGGCTGATATGCCGCGGTTTTCTTACCCCGTAAGTGGAAATCTCGAGACACTGGTGCGCGACGACGTCGCGTTTGCCAAGCTCGCCGCCGTAGTGCGCCGTGATATTGAATCGGTGCTCGCCGGTTACGACATCGCCGACAAGGCGTCCGAGCGACAGTTGCTGGGCGTATTAACGCAGCTCGACTACCTCGAAGGCCACTACGACGAAGCGCTCAAGCGCACCGCGCAGATTCGTGCCTTGCAGGAAAAACCGGCTGACAAATTGCTCTTCGGCATGCAAATGCGGGCGATGGTAGACGCCCGGAAGTCGGGACAGACAGCGGCCGACGCTTTCCGAAAAGTCGTCGCCGAGAAAATGGCGGCCGAACTGAAAGCAATGCCGTATGCCGTCATCTCAAACGATGTGAAGAGCAGCAAAGGTCGAGCGGAAACGACGGGCGAAACCCTGGTTCTCGGTGGCGTGCGCGACGTATTACAGCCCACCGTTGACAAGACCGGCGTACTGGGTTCCGAGCAGGTGCCGCGCCTGATTGGTGCCCGCTACGGCTTGCTGGTGGTGTTGCCACTGAAGAAGACGTTGATTGACGTCTACACGACGTACCTGAACGCGAACAAAGTCGAGAAGAAGGACATTTGGGCGGCGCGCAATGTTGATCTGCCCGCAGGACGCGGCTATGCGCCAGTGCCAGTTGCCGTGTGGGATAGTGGTGTCGATTCTGCGTTGTTCCCCAAACAGATGTTGCTTGATGCGAGCGGAAAGCCCGCTTTGATCGCCTTCGACAAGTTTTCGAATCCTACGACTGGCGAGCTGTTCCCCATTCCCGCCGCGCTTCAGGGCAAACTTCCGCAGATGAAATCGCGCAGCAAGGGCTTGTCGGACCTGCAGTCGAACATTGATAGCCCTGAAGCCAGCGAGATCAAACAATACTTGTCGAACCTCAGCGCGAATGAATACAAAAGCGCGATCGAAGAGATATCACTGACCGGCAACTATGAGCACGGGACGCACGTGGCGGGTATCACCATGGCCGGTAATCCTTATGCACGACTTGCGATTGCCCGCATATCGTTCAACGAAAAGCTGTTGCCTGAGCCGTGTCCGAGCCGAGAGCAAAGCGAAAAAGACGCGCGCGCTACGCTCGCCTACGTCGATTTTCTGAAAAAGAACCACATTCGTGTGGTCAACATGAGCTGGGGTGGCGACGTCCGAGGTGTTGAGAGCTCACTCGAAGAGTGTGGCATTGGCAAAACGCGAGACGAGCGTAAAGCAATGGCGCGCGAGCTTTTCGACATGGACAAAAATTCGCTGACCAAAGCATTTGCCAGTGCTCCGGAGATCCTGTTTGTCACGGCATCAGGTAACGCAAATCAGGACTCGACCTTCGCTGAGGCGATTCCGGCGGGCATCGTGCTGCCAAACCTGATCACGGTCGGTGCCGTTGATCTCGCCGGTGACGAAGCCTCGTTCACCAGCTACGGACCCACTGTCGCGGTGCACGCCAACGGCTATCAGGTCGAGAGCTTCATTCCCGGCGGCGAGCGCGTGGCTCTCTCTGGCACGTCGATGGCGTCGCCGCAAGTCGCGAACCTGGCCGCGAAAATGCTGGCTGTCAATCCGAAGCTCACGCCTGTCAAGCTGATCGCAATCATCCGCGACACCGTCGACAAAACGGCTGATGGACGACGTATGTTGATGAATCCGGCGAAAGCGATCGCTGTAGCAGGGCAAAAGGAAGGCTAGTTGACGCAGGCTGCCAGCGGGCTTCGAAAATGTAGTCCGCTGCTGGCCAGTCAAATTGGCTCGTCTGCTGACTGACTACGCCTTGCAGGTGCGAATTGCGTAGATAAGGCGGAAAAAACCATAACAACTTTGTCTGTAGAGCGCCTTCTATAAGGGGCTAACGCCATAAATGGTCGATAGTCGACTTAAGTTAATATGCGCACCTAGCCCCGGTAAAGCGGGGCTTTTACCTATAAGCTATATCAATTAATTGGTTGCGTAACCAAACTGCAATGCATGTTTGGTATGATTACCAAAAATGAATACCAAGCTGCCAATTCCGTGTGTCGCATCGCTCCAGCCAGACGCCTCGGTGCGCGACAAAATTCTCACGGCGGCGAACGAAATATTGCTCACGCTTGGCTTCAGCGCGCTTACGCAGCAGTCCGTCGCGGGGCGCGCCGGGGTGCGGCAGAGTCACCTTACCTATTATTTTCCGACGCGTAACGATTTGCTGCGCGGAACCGCGCAGTTTGGCGTGGAGGTCATGTTTCGTTCAGTCACGGAACCGTCGGTATCGGGCGAACTTTCGGTTGAAGATTTGCGGCAAC
>JBDSYI010000120.1:0-12116 GCA_039925745.1 Casimicrobium sp.
CATCGGCATTGATCGGCGCATGATGCAAGGTGATCACCGACGGCGGCAGCGACGTAACCAGCAAACCAAGGCGAGACAGCAGCAGATAGCCCAAATGGCTCGCAGCATGATCGGAACTGCCCCGCGCAACCGTTACCGCCGCGCGCAGGTTGGCGTCGATCAGCACCTGCGCGAGGGCATCAATCGCACCGCCGCTGTTCGCAAACAATCGCGCAACCGCCGCGGGTGCAGCCTTCGTCTCAAGCAACATGTTCGAACGCGTTCTCATGAATAGTTTTTATCATCGTTAACCTGAAGCCACGGCTGGCGTGTCAGAAGAGGCTGACCAGTGGCGCTTTGCGTGGTTGGTGCTACGCTCTGCAGGATGATTCGACCTGTATCTTTTGTAGCCCAGTGATGCGTTTTCAGTTCGTAATTTTTGCGATGGTGGCGGCGTTTTCGGCGACATCGTTTGCGATGGACTTAAAGATTACCGCGAACGCGATGCTGCTATCTGGCGAGGTCGTGCCGCGTGATCTTGATCGCATCAGAGCTGCTTTCAAAGCTAACCCAACGATCACCCACGTCGTGCTGCGCAACTCAATGGGAGGCAATAGCTGGACGGGTTATCGACTGGGTGAGCTGTTTCGCGAAAAAGGTGTCACCACCGCCGTCTCGGGCTTTTGCGTGTCATCCTGCTCTCGCTTGTTTCTGGGCGGCAAAGTACGCATGTTTTCCGACGACTATCCCGCGAGCCTCACGTACGTTGGTTTTCACGGGCATTATGACTTTGGAAAATTGAATCTTGCTGCCGTCAAAAAAGAGGACCTCGCTGGCTGGACGACTAAGTTTACCGATGGAAAAGTGAATCAAAAACTCATGCAACGCTGGATACGCATCGAACGACGCGCGGGCGATGTGCGCTTTTATCCCGACGCCGTGGCCGAGCAATTTACGCAACCCACGATGCTCTGTCAGGGCACAGAGTCCGCACGCCCGCAGCAGTGCGAAAAAATCGCAACTCATGCGTTAGCGCAGGGCATCGTGACGACCAATACGATGTATTCCAGCCCCGACGCTTTGAGTTTGCCGTACAAATTTCTTGAACAAAAATATCCAACGACCAACTACGCCGCGTTGTCGCAGACTGATCGATTGCCGGTTCGCAATGCGCGTGCAAAGCGTGACTTTGAACAATTCAAAAACGCACGACTCCCGCGAGCCTTTGCGGTGTCGGCGAACGGGCTGCACTGGGCATGGAGCGCGAACGATGCGCTGGCCCCGGACGTCGCGCTTGCGCGCTGTAAAGCGAACGGCGGCGGCACAACTACGGGCACAAAGTGCGTGCTTTATGCGCTCGATGAACGCATCGTTTACGCAAGGAAATAGCTGCCGACGTGTTATCAGCTTTCGCCTGTATCACAGCATTTACAGGGGCTAAGGACTGTTTTCACGTATTGTCGACTTACCGAATTATATACAGCTTGCCCCTATGAAATAAGCGTTTACTGAAAAAGCTGTCGGTTAGTCCGGCCCACCCAAAACGGGTTGCCCAAATCCTTCCGCCGCACGCCAACCGGGTCGTTTGATGAAAAGGTTGGTGAACATGCCCCCTGTGTCAAAACTCAGTTTTTTACCTGGATTTCGGCGTTCGTATTCCGCGTGCAAATCGCTGCCTGTGCGATACCACGGCACCTTGGAGGCGAAGGCCGAGAGCGTTGCCTGCCGCCAGCCGATGTCGGCAATCGCAGGCCATTCGCGATCGGCATGAGCGATATTCTCATCGCGATTCAGCAGCCACATTTCATGGCCCAGAATATCGCCAAAAATGAATAGCCGCTGGTTGTAAATCACGAACTCGGTCGGATCGCTGCCGAGCTTGATGCGATACGGCGCCCCATTGGAGCAGAAGCCACCGTACTGAGGCTCATAGCGCTTCGGGTCAGCGTCGAACAGCGCCTTGTGCTCGTTGCTGACAAAGTAATACGTCCTCCCGGGCAACGTGGACGTGATATCGCGTGTACCGCGCGTCGGCTTGCCGTCGGTGAAATATGCCACTGGGTCGTAGCCAAGCAGCATTACCTCATCGCCGCGCGGATTGCTCATCGTCGCATAGCGCGTGCCGCAGCCGGCGAGCAACGCAACGCCAAAACAGAGCAGCCAGAGTTTCCATCGTGCGTTCATCGCGTCACTCCTTCCTTTACGTCATACGTCATCGGCATTGCCAATCTTACGCGGTGGACGCGCTGCCGCCTACAATTTAGGACATGAAAAAAACTCGCGTACTTGTTCTGGCCGGCGGCCAATCTGGCGAACATGAAGTCTCGATCAACAGCGCTCGCAGCGTGTTGCAGGCCTTACCAAAGGACAAATTCGAGGTCACCCCCATCGTGATCTCGCGCGAAGGCCGCTGGCTGCCGGCACAGGACTCTGTGCGTGCACTCGAGCGCGGCAGTGCGCCCTCGGGTGGCGAACTGGTGCTACATCAGGCCGCGACCGCCGAAGGCTTCGACGTCGTATTCCCCATACTGCACGGCCCCAACGGCGAAGACGGCACGGTGCAGGGCATGTTGAAGCTCGCGGGCATCCCCTGCGTCGGCTCCAGCGTGCTTGGTAGCGCCGTGTGCATGGATAAAGTGATGACCAAGGCGGTGCTCGCCTCGCACGGCATTCCGCAGGTCGGCTATCAGTTGGTCACCCGCGCCGAATTCGACGCGACGCCAGAAGACGCGATTGCGCGGCTCGGTGCGCTCGGCTTTCCGATGTTTGTGAAGCCCGCAAACTTAGGCTCCAGTGTCGGCATCTCCAAAGCGAAAACGGAGAACGAGCTGCGGGTCGCCCTTCGAATGGCGTTTGAGCTGGACCGCCGCGTCATCGTCGAAGCCGCAACTTCCGAAAAGCCGCGCGAAATCGAAGTCGGCATTTTGGGCAATGACGCCCCGCAGGCGAGTCCCGTCGGCGAGCTCACGTTCGACAGCGAGTTTTACGACTACGAAACCAAATACACCGCAGGCAAGGCCGAGATGCACATTCCGGCCGTTTTGCCACCCGCCATAGCGGCGCGGGCGCGTGCACTCGCAGTCGAAGCGTTCAAGGCGCTCGATTGCGCCGGTCTAGCCCGCGTTGATTTTTTCTACATCGACAGCACTGGCGAGCTCTTTCTGAACGAAGTGAACACCATGCCCGGCTTCACTAAAACTTCGATGTATCCCGAGCTTTGGCGTGCAGCAGGCGTCAATTACTCGGACCTCGTTTCGCGGTTGGTCGAGCTTGCCCAAGAGCGACGCTGAGGGCAATCCTGGGTTCGGTGGCGTCAGCTCTGGTTGCCGCCGCCCCATAAACGATCGGCGCTCCTTTGCAGTACGGCCAGCCGGATTTACTGCAACCTCTCAGGCGTAAACGCAGGCGAACTTAGGTTCGCGGGCAGCAGCAACACGATTTGAAAACGAATCTGTTGCGCTATTGCAACCATAAAAATTCGCTTGCGCTATCTCTTCGTTGCATCCCCGTCGTTCATTTTCTTAAGCTGCGCGAGCCACTCAGTCCAATCCATTGGGCCAGTCTCAAAGCGCTTTTTAAGATTTCCCAGTACATTGCCCCAGGCTTTGTCGAAGTAGGCGTAGGACTTGTCCCACTCACCACCGTCGCCCCAGCCCGTGTGATGCAAAGTGACGCGCGTATTTTTGTCGTCGACTGGCACAAAGCGCAGGATCACAAACGTGCGCTGCGCGCGCGCTTCGGGCAGACTCGGCGGTGCATTCCAGTCAAACGAAATCATCTTTTTCGGTTGCACTGCCAGAAAACGCATATCGTCCGCGCCACGCATTCCCGCTGGCGCGCCCGGATTGATGTAAATCTGGAACGGTCCGCCGACCTTCGCCTCAACCACAGCATCAGGCGCGAAAAAACTGACGATGCCCTCACGCGTCGTCCATGCCGCCCATGCCGCGTCGAGCGTCGCAGGGACGACGATTTCTTTGTCGATGGCGCGTTCAGCGGCGAGCACGGGCAAAGCGGCGCAAGTAGCGATCAGGCAGCACGTTAGAAGCGCGGTAAGTCGTTTTTTTGATGTCATTGTGAGGTTGTCTGAAAGTATTCGGCGGCAAGCGTAGCGCAAAGGCACGCGGAACCGGACAAAATGTTGCCAGTCCAAATCTTTTCAGGAGGATGCATCATGACGGCGATTCGCTCAGTCGCATCGATACTTTGTATGGCGGCGACAGTAGTCGGATGTGCTGGTGTAGCAACCATCGCGCCTAACGCCAGCGAGTCTGAGGTTCGCGCCGCTTGGGGCTCCCCTACCGTGCGGACCAAAACTGCAAACGGCGAGCGCTGGACATACAGCACCGCGCCAATGGGCCGTCAGGTGTGGTTGCTCGATTTTGATGGCAACGGACGCTTGACCAGCCGCATTCAGGGGCTCACGCTGGCTCGCATCTCGCAAGTTCAGAACGGACAAACTCAGGCCGAAGTGGAGGCACTGCTGGGGCCATCTTACTGGTCACTTCGCTATCCGTTCCGGCAGGATGAACTGGTGCACATCTACCGGTTTGACGACATCCTTACGCCGATGTGTTTCTACGTTGGCTACAACGATAAGGCTGTGGTGACCAGTACTGGCATGGGGGAAGAGGAGCGCAGCCGCCACCGCCTTGGACGCCCCTGCTGAGTGCGGGCATCCGGCTATTGTTTGGCGCAACCCCCGTTCTGCGAGAAAATAGACGGTTCGCTTCAGAAGTATTGTCATGACCTTGCCGCGCAACCACCTGGAACTCCTGTCCCCCGCCCGCGATGCCGAGATCGGGCGCGAGGCGGTGTTGCACGGCGCTGACGCGGTGTACATTGGAGGGCCCGCTTTCGGCGCGCGGACCAAGGCAGACAACGCAGTGACGGACATTGCGGGACTCACCACGTTTGCGCATCGCTACGGTGCGCGAATTTTTGTCACGGTCAACACCATATTGCACGACAACGAACTTGAGCCGGCACGGCGCTACATCCATGAACTCTACGACGCGGGCGTTGACGCGTTGATCGTGCAGGACATGGGCATTCTTGAACTGGACATCCCTCCGATTGCGCTACACGCTTCGACGCAATGCGACATTCGAACAGTGGAGAAAGCGAAATTTTTGAGCGAAGTCGGGTTCTCGCAGTTGGTGCTTGCACGCGAGCTGACGCTGCAACAAATCGCAGAAATGCGCGCTGTAGTGAACCCGAATGTGCCGCTCGAATATTTCGTGCATGGCGCGTTGTGTGTGGCGTTCTCAGGAAATTGTTACATCTCCGAGGCGCACACCGGGCGCAGCGCCAATCGTGGCTCATGTTCGCAGGAGTGTCGATTGCCCTACACGCTGGAGGATTCACAGGGCCGTGTCGTTGCCTTTGACAAGCACCTGCTCTCGATGAAGGACAACAATCAGAGCGACAACCTCGCCGCACTGATCGACGCCGGAATACGTAGCTTCAAGATTGAGGGTCGCTATAAAGACTTGAGTTACGTGAAAAACGTCACCGCACATTACCGCACGCTGATTGACGAGATTCTTGAAAAGCGACCCGAGCTTGCTTCAGCCTCTCATGGAACGTGTACTTACACGTTCACGCCGGATCCCGACAAGACATTCAATCGCAGCAACACCGATTATTTCGCCACGGGCCGCAAGATGGATATTGGCGCGTTCGATGCTCCCGCCCATGTGGGCTTACCGCTGGGCGTCGTCACTCGCATTGGCGCGCAGTGGTTTGAGATCGACGCCAATGATGCGATGGCCAACGGCGACGGCTTGAGCTGGATGCACAAACGTGAAGTCAAAGGCACGCAAGCGAATGTCGTCAAAAAGGTAGGGAAGCTCTGGCGGATAACGCCGAATGTCGCGATGCAAGAGCTACAGGGCTTGGTGATTGGCACGCAAATCAGCCGCAACCGTGATCATGCGTGGGAATTGACGCTCGCGAAAAAGTCCTCCGAACGCCGCATTTCCATTGACCTTCGATTCGATGAAACAGCAGCCGGGTTCGCTTTGACTCTGACGGATGAAGGCGGAGCGAGTGCCACTGCAACGATTGAGCAGGCGCATGAATCGGCTCAAAACGGCGAGCGTGCCGAAGCCAGCTTGCGCGAAAATCTGGGCAAGCTTGGCAACACAATTTTTACTGCGCGCAACGTCACCGTAGAGTGGTCACAGCCGTGGTTCGTACCAGCTTCCGCAATCAATGCATTGCGCCGTGAGGCAGTGGCTGCGCTCGAAGCTGATCGCCTCGCACACCGCCCGAAATGGACGCGCGCGAAAGCAACCGTTCCGCCGTCGCAGTATCCCGAGACATCATTGACGTACTTGGCTAACGTCTACAACGTCGCGGCGCGCGATTTCTACGCGAAGCATGGCGTTACGCTTATAGCCAACGCTTACGAAGCCCACACCGAGGCCGGTGAAGTGCCCGTCATGGTCACCAAGCATTGCCTGCGCTGGTCGTTCAACCTGTGCCCCAAACAGGCCAAAGGTGTGCAAGGTGTTCAAGGTCAAGTACGCGCGGAACCGATGACGCTCGTCAGCGGCAGCGATCGTCTTACGCTCAAGTTCGACTGCAAACCGTGTGAGATGCACGTCATGGGCAAGATGCGCCCCAACATTTTGCGCTCACCACCGCCGTCGCTGGGACGCCCAATGCCGGGTGCAATGCCGCTCAAGTTTTATGCGAAACGACCATTAGAAACACAGACATCGTAATTCGCCGCGGAGGCAGCTTGCGACGTCGCTTGACTCAAATCCGCACGAAATACGGTATCGCGCAAAGCACCACGCCAATCACCACCAGCCAAATCGCGCTCGGCACGAAGTACGGATAAATCATCAGAACAATGCCGCAAACGAGCGGCACAGCTCGCGTTTGCTTTTTGCCGTAAATGAAGAAACCCATCCCGATTGAACTGAACAATAGACCCCAGAGTAGCGTGGCTGAGTTCATGCGCTGGTTTGCCTTTGTTGTTCGCCGCGCAGCACTGCATATATCTTGGCGATGGGTTGCGGCATGCCGATCGCATAGCCTTGAACATAGTCAACGCCTAAACGTTGAACGTGCGCCCGAAGTTCCGGCGTAGCGACGAATTCAGCTACGGTTTTCACCTTGAGGCGGCGCGCGACGCGCACAATCGATTCCACGATTTCATTGTCGATGCTGTTGCTGCCAAGCGCAGTGATAAACGTACCGTCGATCTTGATCTCATCGACCTCGTAGCGCTTTAGATAGCTGTACGTCGCAAAGCCTGTGCCGAAATCATCGAGCGAAACGCGAAACCCCGCAGCACGCAGGTGCTGCACATTCTCGCGCGACCGCTCAACGTCGTCGATCGCGCTCGACTCGGTGATCTCGAAACAGAAGCGTTCGGCCGACAAAGAAAACTCGGTCAAGGCAGCACGAACAAACGGTAAAAATCCGGGATCGGACAAACTTGGTGCAGACAGGTTGATCGCACATTTTCGCGTCGCCATCATTGCGTTCGGGTAGCCGTGAAACCACTCAAAAGTAGCCGTTATTATCTGTCGATCCAGTTGCGCCGACATGCCTGACTGATTGGCAATATTGAAAAATTCGGCGGGCTCAATCAGCGCGCCTTTGTCGTCACGCAAACGGCAAAGCACCTCCAGGTCTATTTGCGCCGATTGATCTTCGCTTCGCGATGGCGAAATCACCTGCGCGTACAGCTCGATCTGATTGGCGACGATCCAGCTGCGCACCTGATCGGTACGACGTGCCACGGCTTGGATCATTGACTGTAACTCGGGTGTCAATTCGTGCACGACGGGTTCCGACGTCGCAAACTGCTCCTGCTGTTGCAATGACGCAAGCGTTGACAGCAGCAAAACCGTGCTCGGACGTGTCCCTGGCGGCACTCGCAAAATCTGCGTCGCCGCAGGAAGCATCACCTCCCGACCGTCGGCATTGCGCACGCTAAACGTCTCGAAACTGCGGGTCAAGGCCGCGATCTGGAGTAGCGAAGCTGGCTCGTCTCTAAACACCAGAAGATAGCGACCGTTCTCAGCTCGAGCCGCTAGTTCGCCACCAAACATGCGGATGCGATCCGCTATGAGCTGACGCATGTTCATCATTTGCAGCGGGCCGACCAGTGCGCTGATGCGGCCACGCACCAGCATCGATACCCCGACCACCAGCCAAGAGCGCGAAGCGTCACTGCCCTGTATCCATTGCTCGAAGCCAAACTCGTTGCCAAGTCCGGTCACCAGATCGCGGCTTGACTGTTCGCGCAGTCGCTGCATGGCGTCTGAGCGATCACGGGAGACGGCTTGCAGAAGTTGGGCAAATAAAGTGCTGACGAAAACGACAGTGATCGTTTCAAAAACGCTAAGCGGCACTTTCGCAGTCGCCGACAAGGCCTCGTCGGAAGCGAGAACGCCAGAGTCGACCGAAAGTGCAGTGCAGAGAAGGAGCCCTGATAGAGTGAGCGTTGCATAGGTAGTCAAAGCGTCACGCCGCAACGCACAGAACGCAGTCGCCGGGACGTAGGCAAGTAACGTCGGGCCGACGAACTCGGCGTGGCCTGTCGAACGCAAAATTAGAATGATTGCGGTCAGCGTTAGCACCATCCCCACCGAAATCGCATCGAGCCCGCCCTCCTGCTTCGCTCTTCGCTCGCTGCGAGACGGGAACGGAACAGGATTCGCGTCATCCACGCCCGCGCCCAACCACGCAAGCGTGAGTGGCGCAAACAACAGTAACCCGAGAGACTGAATGATCCAGTAGGCGATCCAAAGTTCCAGCGCATTGAGGGCAGGATGCAAACGCGAAATCACAAATCCAGCGGCACCGATGCAAGCAGCCAGCGTCGCGCCCACTGCAAGAGTCGACACATAAAAACGCGTTAACCAATTCAGGTTGGGCAAGCCATAAGTGCTGGCCTGATCTGACGCTGCGGCATGCCGAGATTGCAAATATCGAAGCATCTCGATCGCAGAGATCGTACACACGACTTCGGCGATTGCCGCAAAGGCGCCGACCCACGGAACCTCGGGAGTCGCGATAGCGCCCCAAACAACCAGCGCCACACACGAAGGGACTAATGTCGCGCGACCATATTTCCACGCAAACGCGAATATGAACCCGGCCGGTGCCCACACTAGTGAAAGCGATTGTCCCGGCGAGAGGAAGCGGGACAGCATCGCGGCCAGTAGAACGACCGACATCATCGACACGACCCCGCCGAAGCTTACCTTTGGTGTGGCTGCGCTGGTCAATGCCATGAAAAATCGACCTCTGGTAAACACCGGTTGCTGCTGGATGCCGGTGAACGGGTCTGCATCCTCGAACTCTTCCACGTCTCTATAGGCGTTGCAGCCATGATCAATTTTCCGAAGCGACAGCGGTGTATGGCATCGATCAGTGTAGCAAGCCGATCGCACCTGAGTCCAATGGTCACCGCCGCCGGTGTGTGAGCAGAACAATTTCGAGCACGCGGCAGGGCAGATTGAGCACTTTCTTTCTGGCACACCTTGCACGCTGAGTTGAACTGTACAAACTCAACTGGCAGTCTCAGACGCCTGTCTCTCTTGTATGCCTGTGCGCCCGTGTTGGCGAAGATCGGGCTGGCGACATTGAGTCACGGCTTCCGTTAAGCGAACGTCTGCCTGACTGCGACTATGCCGTCAAGGCTTCGACGAAATACGCCTCCTGGTTCGATGTAACGCAAGGTGTGGGTTTAAGCGTATTTCGCGCCATCGTACCGAGCCTTAAGGTTGCCTTAACAATCAAACGGTAAATTGCATGTATCCAATACTTCCGAGCGGCGTTTAACCGCGCCCCCTGTAATGATCACGACGTTCGAATGCCTTTACCGCACGTCTTTTGCATCCAAGATGTCGACGTTTTCTTTCCGCCAAATCTGCGCATTCGCCATGAGCGCGATGGCTGTGCTCTCGACGATCGACGTTCTGGCGAATGTCGTCAAAACACCTCATGTTGAAGCAGAACTATTGTCGGAGAGCGCGGCGCTTGTTCCAGGTTCGAGCGGAATGCTTGGAATCCGCATTCGCCACACGCCTGAATGGCACACCTATTGGATCAATCCGGGTGACGCTGGTTACGCGCTGCGTTTGTCGTGGGTGCTACCTGAAGGCATTACAGTGGGCAGCACGCAATGGCCTGCCCCCAAGCGCATATTTACAGGTGATCAGAGAGCACCCATCACTAATTTCGGCTATGACGGCGAAGTGTTGTTGATGATTCCGATAAACGTTGCCACAACGATTAAAGCCGATCAACCCATAACTTTGATCGCGCGTGCGGATTGGCTCGTCTGTCGAGATATGTGCATCCCGGAAGAAGGCGAACTAAAAATTTCGCTGCCCGTGCAGACAGCGGGCACCGCGACGACAGCATCAGCCAATGTGGCTGAGTTTGCAGGCGCCCGGAACCAGCTTCCTGCCACAGCAACCGACTGGAAAGCGCAAGCCAAAATCGCTGACCGTAATCTGTTGTTGCAAATCAACGTTCCGGAAAAGGATCGTGCATACGTCAGGGTGGAAGCCTTTTCCGTAGCAGAAGGCAGCACCGACACCTCGGTTCATACTGCACACCGCACAGACACTGGATATGCAATCCAAATGCGGCTGACGAGCGATGTCGCCAATCAAACCGCCCCAATGAACTTTGTACTGGCATACGGTGGAGCCGCACCAGCAGCGATGCGCTCGGTGCAAATCTCTGCGCCTGTGGTGCGTGGCTCTGCAGCGCTGCCTGCGGATGCGATCCCCATGACCGCCGCGCCTCCCGCTGACGCGCCCTTGTCCGTGCTGGCCGCGATTGCGCTGGCCTTTGTCGGCGGATTGGTACTGAATCTGATGCCTTGCGTCTTTCCAGTGCTTTCTCTGAAAATTCTCGGATTTGCGTTTCATGCGGGTGATGACGAAAGTGGTCGCAAGGCGATGCGCATGCACGGTTTGGCCTACGCAGGCGGCGTCGTCATTTCGTTCCTGGCGCTCGCATCGCTGCTGTTAGCGTTACGTGCTGGCGGCGCTGCTGTCGGTTGGGGATTTCAATTGCAGTCACCGGTAGTCGTCTGGGGCCTCGCGGTTGTGTTCTGTCTCATTGGATTGAACTTGGTTGGAGCGTTCGAATTTGGTCAATTTGCTCCGTCGTCAGTGCTGTCGTTTCAAGCCAGGAGTCCGTCAGTCGACGCGTTTTTTGGAGGCGTCTTGGCTGTTGTTGCCGCCAGCCCCTGCACCGCTCCATTCATGGGAGCGGCGCTAGGATTCGCGATCGCTCAGGGCGCCTGGGTTGCGCTGGCTGTTTTTCTGAGCCTGGGGCTGGGGATGGCGCTCCCCTACGTCGTGCTGGCGTGGTTTCCTGCGTGGCTCAAGCGTTTACCCAGGCCCGGGGCATGGATGATTCGGTTGAAGCAGGGACTCGCCTTCCCAATGTTTGCCACAGTCGTCTGGTTGGTATGGGTGCTGTCCCTTCAATCGGGTGCGGACGCGGCCGCGGTGTCATTGCTTGGGCTAATTGCCGTGGCGATGGGTGCATGGTTGATTGGTATGCAAAATCGTGCAGTCGGCTGGGTTGGTATCGCAGTGATGCTTGTGGCCGTAGTGATCGCTCGACCACAGGGCGTAGCAACGAACGACGCCACAGCGAAGTCCGGCAACACAACTATCGCATCAAAGTGGCAACCGTGGACGCCTGACCGTGTAACCGAGTTAACCGGTCAAGGCGTGCCAGTCTTCGTTGACTTCACGGCGGCTTGGTGTGTCAGCTGCCAGGCCAACAAACGCATGGTGTTGTTGCGAGCCGATATAGAGCGCGACTTCGCCAAGAAGAACATCGTTTTGTTGCGTGCCGATTGGACAAATCGGGACGAACGAATTACTCGGGCGCTCGCCAGCATGGGGCGCAGCGGCGTGCCAGCCTATGCACTCTACGCACCAGGCAAACCCATTCAACTACTTCCTGAAGTATTAACTACCGGGATTGTCCGGGCGGCCATCGGCCCCCTCTAAACCAAATTCATTCAAGGTCTGGTTCGCGACCGCGCACGGCCATGATTTATGTACACAAACGCACAGCAATAAAAATGACATTCACAAATCATCACGGATTATTACGAGAAAACGCGAAAGCTACTT
>JBDSYI010000121.1:0-2902 GCA_039925745.1 Casimicrobium sp.
ATCTATCCTTGATAAACAAACAATCGCGGATTTCAAGGACTCGTCAGTATCGGTGCTGAAAGACTCAGCGCTCACACTCGGGAACCAGGAAACTCGCCAAACGCGAGGAATAACGTTGTCACGTTACGCCACGTACCTCAAGCATGCCACAAATTTGGGTTTCTTGCTTGAATAAATTCACTAGTTTCACAAAAACGGGGATTAATTCAGCCAATTTGGCGTTGATTCATCACAATTCCCGATGATGTTTGGCGATCCAGCGATTGCAAGTGAACCACTTTGCCCCTACATTCGAGGTATCCCGAACAAATTATTCGGAGGAGATGACTTTATGGATAGCAACAACGTGACTCAAATTTCCGCTGGCGGCACGCTGGCGGGCTCGCAGAACAGTGTTCTGCGCAACACTTACATGCTGCTGGCGATTTCGATGGTGCCTACCATTGCTGGCGCGGCGTTGGGCGTTTCGCTCGGCTTTAAAGGTTTCGGCCCCTGGTGGATGAATTTCATGATCCTGATGGGCTCTGTCATGGCTTTCAGCTATGGCATCGAGCGCACGAAAAATAGTGGTGCCGGCGTGGCAGTCCTCCTCGCGTTCACGTTCTTTATGGGCTTCTGGCTGTCGGTTTTGCTCGGACGCGTGCTGGCCATGAAAGACGGCGCAACGCTGATTGCCTACGCTTTTGGCGGTACGGCGCTGATTTTCGCTGGCATGGCGACGATTGCTTCAACGATCAAAACCCAGCTCACGAGCATGGGCAAATTCCTCTGGATCGGCTTTGGCGTCATTTTGGTGGCAGCGATCGGCGGTATCGTGCTGCAAATGCCCGCGCTGATGATTGCCTGTTCGGTGCTGTTTATCGGTCTGTTTTCAGCATGGCTGGTGTACGACATCAATCGCATCATCACCGGCGGCGAGACAAACTACATCACCGCCACGCTCTCGATTTACATCAATTTGTTCAACATTTTCAGCAACTTGCTGAGCTTGCTTGGAATCACGAGCAGCGATTAACCGCTCTTCCATCGAAAAAAGGCACCTACGGGGGCCTTTTTTTTCGAGCTAGCCGATACAGCTTTACGCTGAAACCCATATTTAAACGGGGATAAATGCCATAAATGACTAATGTTGACTTCTGCACAAATGTGGCCATAGCCCTCACGCAGTAGTCATTTAACAAAAAAAGCTGATGCTTCACATGCACCCAAGAAATGCTCGGGCGCTCGATGGCTCCGTCATCGCGCTTCGTTCATCGTTCCCTACGTTTTGTGGATCGTCGTGCGCTCACTGCTGGCCTTCAATGGGCGCAATGCTCGATACGCCGCGAGCTCAAAGCAAGGAGCAGCGCGGCTTTCAATCGGCCATAAAATAACCGCATGAATGATGTCGCCCATGCAGTCGAGGTTTCTCCTACGCTGCGAAAACCACGAAGCTTGCCTTTCTCGCTCTCACGCGAAGGCAAGCGTCTGAGAAATATCGTCGGCGCAGCCGTGACCGACTTCGGAATGATCAGCGAAGGCGACAAAATCATGGTCTGCCTGTCGGGCGGCAAAGACAGCTACACGATGCTCGATCTGCTGCAAGCGTTGCAAGTGGTCGCGCCCGTGAACTTCGAACTCATCGCGGTCAATCTGGACCAGAAGCAGCCCGATTTTCCCGAGCACATCCTGCCGCAATATCTGGAGAAATCCGGCGTCAATTTCAAAATCGTCGAGTCCGACACGTACTCAATCGTCAAGCGCGTTTTGGAAGAAGGCAAGACGATGTGCTCGCTGTGCTCCCGCTTGCGGCGCGGCATTTTGTATCGCACGGCTAAGGAACTTGGTTGCACCAAGATCGCACTCGGTCATCATCGCGAAGACATTCTCGGGACGTTCTTCCTGAACATGTTTTACGGCGGCAAGCTCAAGGCTATGCCCCCCAAATTGGTGTCTGACAACGGCGAACACGTCGTGATTCGCCCGCTGGCTTATGTGCGCGAAAAGGACATCGTTAAATACGCCAAAGAGCGTGAATTCCCCATCATTCCGTGCAACCTGTGCGGCTCGCAGCCGAACCTGCAACGCGCCGTCGTCGGACGCATGCTGCAAGACTGGGACAAAAAATTTCCCGGTCGGATCGAGACCATGTTTCGCAGCTTGCAAAACATCGTGCCCTCGCATTTGGCGGACTCGAAGCTATTTGATTTTCAGAGTCTCGCTGCGCATGGCAGCGATGAATTGCCCGCATCGTTTGATGGAGGCGACACGGCGTTTGACGTTGATCCCGAGATTGAATCGCTGATGCAAAAAGATGCAGTTCAGGCGCAATCTGATCGACCCGTCTTCGCTGCGGTGTCAGCACTTTGAGCATGACGACGGCGACGAAGGTCTTCAAAGGTGCGTGCCCGCACGATTGCCCGGACACCTGCGCGCTGGAATATCACGTTGCCGATGGCAAGCTGATTGAGGTCAAGGGCTCGGCCAGCCACAGCGTGACAGCCGGTGTGCTGTGCACGAAGGTCGCGAAATATCCCCTTCGCACCTATCACCCGACGCGCGTCAAAACGCCGCTTAAGCGCGTTGGCCCGAAAGGCGGACGTGGCGACGCGCAATTCGTGCCGATTTCGTGGGACGAAGCGCTGGCGACGATTGCTTCAAAGTTCAAGTCGATCATCGCCGAGTTCGGTGCTGAATCGATCCTGCCGTACAGCTACGCCGGGAACATGGGCATCCTGCAGTACGGCTCGATTGATCGCCGTTTCTTCCACGCCATCGGCGCATCGCAACTCGATCGCACAATCTGCGCGAGTGCGGGGGCGGAAGCGCTGACGTTAACGCTCGGCACGCGCATGGGCACGGATATTGAGGCATTCGCACATAGCGAACTGATCATTCTGTGGGGCACCAATCCGATCACGTC
>JBDSYI010000122.1:0-3359 GCA_039925745.1 Casimicrobium sp.
AACATCGAGCGCTTCACCGAAAACCGCATCAACGAAGCCGTGGTCGAAGGCCATGAGCCGAAGACGCAACACAGCCGTCCACAAGGTGGTGGTTATGGTGGTGGCGGCTACGCAGGTAATGGCGCCGGCTATGGCGGCGGTAACGGTGGCGGCGGTCGTTTTGATCGGGGCGCACCTCGCCAGTCTTACGGTGATCGCGCTCCGCGTCCATCGTACGGCGACGCGCCCCGCGCTGAGACGAATTCACGCGCCGAAACGGCACCACGCGCCGACTTCGCGCCAAGCACGTATGCAGGTCGCTCTGAGCAACCGGCCCGCCCAGCTTATGGTCGCGACAACGGCGGCTACAACAATGATCGCGCACCGCGCACTGGCGGTTACGCCGGTAACGGTGGCGGCAACTTTGGTGGTGGTGAAGACCGTCGTCCAGCGTTTGCTGATCGTGGTCGTTCGGACTCACGCTTTAGTGCTCCACGCGCTGATTCGTACCCACGCGCCGATGCGGCACCACGTTCGTACGAAGGCCGCGAAGAGCGTCGTCCATTCGGCGGTGATCGCGCACATGCCGGCGCTTCAGCCGGTTATGGTGACCGCACTGATCGCCCAGCGCGTTCTTTCGGTGATCGTGATTCGCGTCCGTTCGCTGATCGCGCACCACGCTCCTATCCTGATCGTGCAGAGCGCGGTGATCGTGAGCCACGCTCGTTTGGCGCACCAGCGTCACGCGGCGAATACGCACCACGTCCACGCACTGAGCGTTCGGAGCCCTTCGAGCGTTCAGAGCGCGCCGAATACGCGCCACGTCCAGCGCGTGCGTTCGAGCATGAAGCCCGCGCGCCGCGTTTCAATGAACGCGCAGCAGGTCCAGCGACGACACCACCCGCTGACGGTGGTAATCGTGCAGCACGTCGTGCAGCCAAGCAGGCTGAATACGCTGCGACAGTCGCGGCACAGGGCGGCGAATAGTTGTAACGATGTAGCCCGGTTTTTTGCCGGGCCTACTCAAAAGGCGGGCATTGCCCGCCTTTTTGCGTTCTGAGATCTGTGAAGGTTTGCGGACGTTGTCCGATGGATGACTAGGCGGGCAGATCACGCCCTAAGTGCATGATTTTCGCCACCATTGCCACTGCGCGACAATAGAGACTCGTTCATTGATTCGGAGTTATTGCAATAAATAGCGCCGACAACGCTTCCCATGCGCAACGCGTCACTTCATTCCGCCACCCGTGCCTTGTTCGGTGTCATAGCGCTCTCGCTTACCGCTGCGGGCGCTGCGCAAACCTTTCCGACGAAACCCATCCATCTTGTCGTGCCGAACGCGGCCGGTGGGGCGGCGGACATCACAGCGCGCGCCGTAGGTCTTAAGCTCGCCGAAGCATTCGGCCAGCCGGTCATCATCGAAAACAAACCCAGTGCGGGCGGCATCATCGCGGCTGAGCAGGTCGCGAAATCCGAGCCGGACGGTCACACCATTCTGCTCATCTCAAGTGGCACCGCCGTGAGCGCAGCGCTGTTCAAAGCACTGCCGTATGACACGCGCAAAGACTTCGCGCCGGTGTCAAAGCTCGCCTCTTTTGATCTGGTGATTGCGGTGGCGGAGAACAGTCGCTTCAAGTCTTTGAACGACCTGCTGACGTTTGCAAAAGCGAACCCAGGCAAATTAAACATCGGTACGCCGCAAGTCGGCACCACACAAAACCTCGCCGCTGAATATTTCAAAAGCGTTGCGGGCGTTGACATGCAGGTGGTACCGTTCAACGGCACGCCGCCCGTGATTGCTGCACTGCGCGGTGGCAACCTTGACGCGATGGTCGACATTCTTGGCCCGTTGTTGCCGCAAATCGCGTCTAAAGCGCTGCTTCCGCTGGCGTTGCTGGGCGATGGTCGCGCCGCGCAATTGCCGCGCATTCCAGCCGCTCACGAGGCGGGCGGATCGCTCGCAAAATTCAGCGCGGCATCGTGGAATGGCCTTGCGGTTCCGGCAAAAACTCCGAAAGAGATCGTTGCCAGACTCAATCGCGAAATAACTCGAATCCTCGCGCTGCCCGATGTGAAGCAACGCCTCGCTGATCTCACGCTTGTCGCGCAAAGCAGCACGCCCGAGCAACTCGCGATGCTCCTCGACAGCGACATAAAGCGTTGGACTGCAGTGATCGAGCGCGCGAAAATTCCGAAGCAATAGTCAACAGGAACGCCCATGATGAATTTCAATGTTGGCCTGATTGGCTATGGCGAAGTTGGCAAGATTTTTGCGAATGGCTTGAAGGCAAAAGGACTGTCCTGGGTGGGCGCTTGGGATATCGTTTTCGGCGACGCTTTGCTGGGCGGCGCGCAACGTTTGCACGCCACGGCGCACGGTGTCGAGGCGTGCGAATCGGCAAGCGTCGTGTGCGCCAAAGCCACGCTCATTATGTCGGCCGTCACCGCATCCAACACGCTCGCCGTCGCGCAAGAAATCGCCCGCTCGATCCGTCCGGGCACCGTGTTTCTCGATCTCAACTCGGCATCACCTGGCACCAAGCAAAAGGCAGCGGCCGTGATTGAAAATGCGGGTGGCAAATACGTTGAGGCTGGCGTCATGACTTCGGTGCCGCCCTACGGCCTCGCCGTCCCCATGCTGGTTGGTGGTCGCCACGCTGCCGCGCTTGCAGATCGCCTGCATACCCTAGGTTTCGACATCACGCCAGTGTCTGAAAAAATCGGCGTCGCCTCCGCCACCAAAATGTCTCGCAGTATCATGATCAAAGGGCTTGAAGCGCTGGTCATCGAAAGCTACAGCACGGCGCGCAAATACGGCGTAGAGGACGCGATGATTGCCACGCTTCAGGAGACCTTCCCGAGCATTGACTGGCACAAGCAGGGTGCCTATTTTTTCAGCAGGGTCGTGCAACACGGCAAGCGCCGCGCCGAGGAAATGCGTGAGGCGGCAAACACAGTGCATGAGGCAGGTTTCGCTCCGACGATGGCCGCAGCTATTGCGGAGAAACATGATTGGATTGCCGGTCTGGCGAAGTCAGGCGTTTTCGACGCGGTGGCGAAGGACTCACCGTGGCAAGCTTATGCCGATAAGTTGCTGAAACAACCGCCATCATCACGTTGATGTAGGTATCAGCTTTTTCCTGAAAAGTCCGATTCATGGGGGCTGGATGGCGAAAAGGCTACCGGTCAACTTTCGCTGTCAGGCGGATTCTCACTTTTCAGGCTTCGCCGATGTCGCTGCGGACTCTGGCGGAGGCGGAATGAGATCGCGGATCATCTCTGTCAGTAAGGTGATCGTCGCCTTCTGCGTCAACGTGGTCGGCCGTAGCGCGCTGATGGCAATCGATAAGCGCGTGCGCAGCGGTGGGTCGCAGATAGCG
>JBDSYI010000123.1:0-3488 GCA_039925745.1 Casimicrobium sp.
ACGCACATGGGTTGGATCAGAGATTTGTTCCTGCCCACACCCGAGCGCATCTACGGCGCATTCATCAGCGCGATGAATGGCGACATTCAGGGCGGCAAGGCGCTGCCGGAGCACTTGATGTGGAGCCTGATTCGCGTCTTCTCGGCATTCTTTCTTGCCGTGCTGACCGCAGTGCCAGTGGGCATCCTGATGGGCGTGTCACGCGTCATGCGCGGCATTTTCGACCCGCCAATTGAGTTCTATCGCCCACTGCCACCGCTCGCTTACCTGCCGCTCATCGTGATTTGGTTTGGCATCGATGAAATGGCCAAGATCATCCTGATTTACCTCGCCTGTTTCGCGCCACTGGCGATGGCCGCGCGTGCCGGCGTGAAGTCAGTGACTATTGAACAGATCAACGCGGCGTATTCGATGGGCGCGTCGAAATCGCAGGTGGTGTGGCACGTGATTGTGCCCGCAGCGTTGCCCGAAATTTTGACCGGCATGCGCATCGCCATCGGCTTCGGCTGGACAACGCTGGTCGCAGCGGAGATGGTGGCAGCGACCGAAGGGCTAGGTCAAATGGTGCTCAACGCATCGAATTTTCTGCGCACCGATATCGTGATCATGGGCATCATCGTCATTGGCGTGGTGGCTTATCTGTTCGACCTGCTGATGCGTAAAGTGGAATCGATTCTGGTGCCGTGGAAAGGGCGGGTGCAGTGATACAGCTTTTTATTGAACCGACCAATTTGCAGGGGCTGCATACGCGATTTAGCAAAAGTTGACTTACGACGATATCGCGCTTTAGCCCCTATGGCTAGGTCATTTCAAACTAAAGCTGTGCTTTTTAAGTGTGCCAAACTGCGCGATTTTCGTTGCGCCTACAGCGCCAGCGAGGTGAACACGGCAACAGCTAGCCCGCAACCAATCGACACGCCGTCGCGCATGGCGAACATCACGGGATCATCATCCATCGTGCCATTCATCGCCATGCGCCACATGCGCGCCAACCACACCAGTACGACCACCGCTACACCCCATAGCCACAGGGGTTCGGCATACATCGCCGCCACCTGCTCACTGGCAATGTAGAGCGTGAGTACGAGACAGGCAGCAATCGCTGTGCTGATTCCGAATCCATTTACAAATGCGGCGTCTTTGCCGCTGTAGCCGCGTCCTGGCAACGCTTCATCAGGTGCCAGCCGATCAATGTCGGCCGCACGTTTCAACAGCGCAAGACTCAAGAACGCAAACACCGAAAACGCCACTAACCACGTCGACAACGGGACCGCGACCGCCGCAGCACCCGCAACAATTCGCAGCGTGTACAGCCCGGCGAGGCAGAAAACATCAAACACCGCGACGCGCTTTAGGCGCACCGTGTAGACCGCGTTGGCGACCACATAAAACGCGATCACCGCGCCCACCACAGTGCCAATCGAAAACGCCAGCGCAAGACCGCCAATCAGCAACACGAACGACACCAGCGTCGCCGTCGCCAGCGACAATTCTCCGGTGGCCAGTGGCCTGTGTCGTTTCGTCGGATGCGTTCGATCGGAGGCCAAATCAAACAAATCGTTGAGCACGTAAACGCCAGAACATACTGCGCAGAACGCAGCGAACGTGAGCAGAACGGGCACCCACGTCGCGCCCGCAGCCCACTGGTGCGCTGCGACAGGCGCGACAAATACGAGCACGTTTTTGACCCAGTGGCGAACGCGCAATAATTTCACCCAGCGCGAAAGCGCCCCGTTCCCCACGCCCTCCTCCAGCCGCTCTCCACCAGCGGGCATCACACGGGAAACGGTGAGCTTGCGCGAAGCGGCAGCCCACACTGGCAAGTCCGCCGTCGAGTCGCCCACGTAGTCGAATCCGCCCGAACCGAAGCGCTCGATCAGTTGCCTTGCCTTCGCTTGACCCTTGAGATTGACCGCGCCATCTGACGCCATCACCTCGTCAAACAGGTCCAACTCGTCAGCGCACGCTTGCGCGATTCGCGCGTTTGCAGCCGTGGCCAGCACCGTACGGTGTCCGTTCGCCCGCGCCGCACGCAACGCGTCAACGACAGTTAAGTTCCATGGCAATTCGGCGACCTCTGGAAGCGCAATCGCGGCCAGCCGATCTTTAAGTTTGCTCCGTCCCGAAAGCATCCAGAACACGCTCGCCAGCGGTAACCACCACTGCACACGCCACGCCGCAAAAAAGCATTCCCACAGCGTGTCGGTGCGACACAATGTGCCATCGAGATCAACGACCAGCGGCAGCGATTGCGACGCGTTTGCAGGCGGTTTCAGGGGGTCAGTCATGCGGCTAAAGTAATTGGCAAAATGGGCAACGCCTTAAGCGTACACATTCAGCTACACGTTCACGCGAACAATAACTGCACGATTTTTTCCCGACAATTTGGCGCGACGCAATGCCGCATCCGCGCGCTTCAACATATAGTTGAAGGCTGGCAGCGCTTTGGTTTGCGCACAGGCCGCGCCCAGGCTGACGGTGATAGCCATATTGTGCCCATCATGGCGCATCGGTTCTTTCGAAATTATTTCCAGCATCCGGTTGACAATGGCCAGCGCAATTCGCGGCCCCACGCCGGGGCAGAGCACCAAAAATTCGTCGCCGCCATAACGACCCAGCAGATCGTTCGAGCGCAAACATTGCCGCACGCGATCAACCAGCATCGACAGCACGGCATCGCCTGCCATGTGGCCAAACCGCTCGTTGACGCACTTAAAGTCATCAATGTCGAGTATCACAAGCGTCGCGGGCTGTTGCACGCCTGATGCCACACGCATGACAGCGGCCTCGAACGCAGGACGATTAAGCGCGCCTGTCAGCGAATCGCGCGATGCCTGTTTCGCAATTTTTTCAGCGTCGGCCTGTGATTCCAGCAGCCGCAGCGTAAGCGCGCTGACCGCCGCTGCTTCGCGACGACCGCGCGCCTCAGTGCGCTCTACTTCTTCGACGAATCGCGTCGCGATGCGATGCCCTGCTCTTTCAACCTTCTCTGCATCCGTCTGGGCAATCAGGAACTCATCGATCGCGGCAAGCGCAGTCGTCGCGTCCCCCCCTTGCAGCGCCAACCGCGCACGTGCGAGTGAAACCTTTGCGCGCAGGTCATGCAAGGATTCGTTATGCGACAGTTCGCTCGCTTCGGTCAGCGTATCTCGCGCTTGCGCGATGTCGCCGCGCCCCGCCAAAAGCGCCGCGATATCTGACAGGACGAGCAACAGGACCGGCGTGTTCAGTGGCTGCTTCAATAATGGCACGGCCGCGTGTAAATCAGTCAGGGCAGCGTCTGTATCTCCTCTGGCGATAGCAATTTCTGCCCGCGTATGCAGAAGGTAGGGTAACCAGTGGCCGACTGTCTGATCGTTGAGGCATTTGAGCGCGCGCTCAATTTTGTTCTGCGCTTCGTCCAGATTGCCGGCCAGTATGTATTCGCGCGCAATGTTGTTTAACGCTGCTGCGTGGTTCGACGCAAGCTTCAATTCGCTCGATAGTGC
>JBDSYI010000124.1:0-2687 GCA_039925745.1 Casimicrobium sp.
CGACTGCACCTAACGTCGCAACCACGTCCACCACATAGAGCGCAGGATGGGCCAGTTCGTCGAGCATTCGACGAAAACCGGCCAATTCATTGGTGGTGCCGCTGGCCGTATCTGTGTGCACCACAAACAAAGCGACTATCTCGTGCTTCGTGTCGGCGCGGAGAACCGCTTCAACCGCCGCCATGTCAATGGTGTAGCCCTCGACATACGGGGTGCGTAGCACCTCAACACCCATCGCTTCGGCTTGAACCGACCACGATTCCGAAAAGTGCCCGGTGCCTGCAATCAGGACTTTTTGGCCTGCGGCGAGCAAATTAGCGATAGTCGCCTCCCAGGCACCGTGCCCGTTGGCAGCGTACAGAAAGACATCGGCGTCACGGGTGCCAAGCAGGCGCTTCAGCCCCGCCTCACATGCTGCGATGGTCTCGTCCAGTCGCGGGTCACCCAAATCCATGGGCTGCCGGCGTAGGGCGTCCTGCACGGCCTCAGGCACATGGGTGGGCCCCGGAGAGTGGAGCAAACGATTGCCGGGGATGCGTTGGTCAGAGTGGCGGTAGGTCATAGTGGGCTCCGGAGCAAGTGTCTGTTGAAGGGGCATTGATGCAAATATTACGGTGCAATGTTAAGTGGCCAGAACAACACTGGGAGGTAGCCCGAACTCTTGCTGCGATGCTTGTTAGCTTGGAGGGTTTGCGAGAGGGGCGTTCATTGCTGAATATAATTACAGTGAAACGCTAAGCTCGCTCTGCAATCGCCGACGAGGCACTCATGCCTTACGCAAACCCGAATCGCCAAATAATTTTGTACTGATGTCATCCGTGTCTTCAATGCTGCGCGTCGGTGTACGCGACCTCTGCGAATTCACCGCACGCGAGGGCGATCTGGATGTGCGCTTTGGAATGTCGCCCAATGCGCGGGAAGGCGTTGCGGGGCACGAGACGGTAGCTGCACGGCGCGGTTCTGACTATCAACGCGAAGTAACGCTCAAAGGCGCGTGCAACGCGTTATCCGTGATGGGGCGAGCAGACGGCTACGACTCCGCACGCAACCGCCTCGAAGAAATCAAGACATTTCGTGGCGAATTGTCGCGCCAGCCCGCAAGCCAACGCCACCTGCACTGGGCGCAACTGAAAGTCTACGGCTGGCTCTTGTGTGACCGCGACGCCCTCCCATCCATCACGCTCGCGCTGGTGTATTTCAACATTGACTCAGCGCAGGAATATCCATTTGATCAAACAATGGGTGCGAGCGAGTTACACGCGCATTTCGACGCGTTGTGTGCACGCTACGTTCAATGGGCGGCGCAAGAAGCGGCGCATCGTTTGCGCCGTGACGCTCATCTCGCTCGGATGGCGTTCCCGCACCAAGAGTTCCGACCCGGCCAACGCGAACTGGCAGAAGCAGTGTTTCGCGCCGGGCGATCTGGAAGTTGCTTGTTGGCCGAAGCACCCACCGGCATTGGTAAGTCGATTGCTACGCTGTTTCCCATGCTCAAAGCCATGCCAGTGCGTAAGCTGGACAAGATTTACTTTTTGTCAGCCAAGACCTCAGGGCGGCAGTTAGCGCTCGATGCGCTAGCACTGTGCGAGACGCCCCAGGCAGCTGATCCACCGTTCAGCACGCAGAGAGATGATCACACACCGCCGCTTCGGGTCGTCGAACTCATCGCAAAAGCGAAGGCCTGTCTGCACCCCGGTCAGGCGTGCACAGGGGCGACATGTCCGCTGGCATTGGGTTTCTTTGACCGGCTACCTTCGGCACGTGTTGAATGGGTTTCGAGCATCGAGAGCGGCGCGAGTGCCGTCACCGTGGCCGCGCGCAATCACAGTATTTGTCCCTACTACTTCGCGCAGGACCTCGTTCGATGGGCCGACGTGGTGGTCGCCGACTACAACTATTACTTTGACAGCAACGCCTCGCTTTACGGTGCGATGATTGATAGTGAATGGCGCGTAAGCGTGCTTGTCGATGAAGCCCATAACTTGATTGAACGCGCACGCAGCATGTACTCCGCGATGTTGCAACTCGCGCAAGTTAAGGCGCTTCGCCATGAGCTTCCCGCGCTTAAACGAACCTGGGCACGGTTGATCCGACAGTGGCGTGAGTTTGGACTGCCTGATGGCAGTGCTTACCAAATGCTGGATCGTCCACCAGCTGGTTTCTTAAAGGCCCTTCAGGCGTGCAGCGCTGAAGTCGGTACTTATCTTGTCGAAAACGCGGACGCACCCGCGCAG
Organism: Casimicrobium sp.; assembly: GCA_039925745.1. Taxonomy (GTDB): domain Bacteria; phylum Pseudomonadota; class Gammaproteobacteria; order Burkholderiales; family Casimicrobiaceae; genus Casimicrobium. The sequence continues at coordinate 2,235 of JBDSYI010000124.1, forward strand.
GTGCGTGACTTCTATCTAGCTGCGCTGCACCTATTGCGCCGCGCAGAGTCCTTCGACGACAACAGCGTGTTTGACGTGAGCCGCAGTGCGATGCACAAGCTAAACAGTGATAGCGAGCTCGTACTACGCAACGTCGTACCCGCGCCGTACGTCGGCCCACGACTGGCCGCTGCGCATAGCGTTGTGTTGTTTTCGGCGACGCTGACGCCAGTGGATTTTTACCTGGGCATGCTGGGTGTGCCGGCGGATGCCACCGTCCTTCAGGTGGCCTCGCCGTTCGCGAGCGCGCAACTGAAAATTACCGTCGCGCGTCACATATCGACGCGATACAAAGATCGTAACTCGTCGCTACGCGCCATCACGGAGCTGATTGCCGATCAGCAGTCGAAATGCCCTGGTAACTACCTCGCTTTCTTCAGTAGTTTCGACTACCTTGCGCTCGCCGCAAACGAC
>JBDSYI010000125.1:0-3943 GCA_039925745.1 Casimicrobium sp.
TCAGGGATCTTGATCGCGGTTGACGCCAAAAGTGCAAGGTCGACGATCAAAAACACGCCGACCAGAGCACACGCGCCGAGCTTGTTCCACTTCCACAAACCCACGGCAACAATGGCGAACAGGATGGTGTCGATCAGCATCGCACCGGTCACTGCCAGACCGTAAGCTGCGGCCAAATTGTCGGTGCCACGGAAGGCGACCACCACGATACACACCAGCGCAAACAGCGTCCAGTTGATCGCGGGAAGGTAGATTTGACCTTCACTTCGATGCGACGTGTGAACCACTTTCATGCGGGGCAAAAAGCCCAGTTGAATGGCCTGCCGACCAATCGAGAACGCACCAGATATCACCGCCTGCGAGGCGATCACCGTGGCCAGACCGGCTAGGATGACCATTGGAATCAGCATCGCGTGCGGCACCTGATCGTAAAAAGGATGCATTTTGCAGGCCGCTGCCGCATTGATCGCCGCCTGCGCGGCGCAGGTTTTTAGAATTAGCGCGCCCTGCCCAAAATAGTTCAGCACCAGCATCGGCATGACCCAGCTAAACCAGGCGATGCGAATCGGTTTGCGCCCGAAGTGCCCCATGTCGGCGTACACCGCCTCGGCCCCGGTCACGGCGAGCACGGCCGAGCCGAGCACGATTAGGGAGAGCTTTGGGTTGTCAAACAAAAAACGCAGGGCATGCATCGGATTGAGCGCGGCCAACACCGCCGGATTCGACGACAGGTGATAAATGCCGAGCGAGCCCAGCACCAGAAACCAGAACGCCATAATCGGGCCAAACCATTTGCTCACGCGCCCGGTGCCACCCGCTTGCAAGTAAAACAGTCCGGTCAGGATGACCAGCGCCACCGGCATCACCAACACCTGCAAATCGGGGTTGATTTCGACCAGCCCTTCCATTGCACCGAGCACTGACATGGCGGGCGTGATGATGGAGTCACCAAAGAACAGCGCGACGCCAAAAATGCCTAGTAAAGTGAGATAGCGCCGCTTGGTGACCGCCGTTACCGCCCGCAACGCCAGCGCCAGCAGCACCATGGTGCCGCCCTCGCCCTGATTATCGGCACGCAAAATCACAAAGGCGTACTTCACCGAAACAACGATGGTCAGAACCCAGATGATCAGCGATAGCAGCCCGAGCACATTGGCCTCGGTATGGGCAATGCTGTGATGCGCGTTGAAAAAAACTTCTTTCAGCGTATACAGCGGCGACGTGCCAATATCCCCATAAACGACGCCAACAGCGCCAAGGGACAGCGCCGCCAGCCGCGCCCCCCGGACATTTTTGCCTGGGGAGTTGCCTGCCGCGTGTGAACTCATGTGAGGTTCATCTTCATGTTCAAGTGCGCGGATTGTATGCTTGTCGCGACGTTTTTGTGCAACGCAGCAATTTTTTGGGTGAGTATGTCTAAATGCCGCATCGAGCGCTCTTCACACCCGATTTAACGGCAGATTGAGCAGCAGATTTTGGGGCTTGAGCTTCAATTTGTTGTCAGTATCCATCGCCATTGCCAGATAAACCGGTCGCCCAGCAATCGCCGACCGCATGTCGGCGGGATTTTTGAAGCGCAGCTCAAACAGACAAAGCAGCCGATTCATGCGTTCTTCTTCCACCGTGGCATTGTTGTAAAGATCGTTCAAAACGCCACTAGCCGTGGCGTCCAGCCCGACGTGCCAGACCCATTGCTTGTCCTCGATCTCACGACGATGGGCGATGGTGACCTCCACGCCCAGAAAATGCTTCACCCATTTCTCCAATACGCGCATCAGCGCATCGAGCGCCGGTTGCCCGCGATTGAAGCTCACGGCGAGGTCATGCCGTTCGTCGCGCTCCCAGTAGATTTCGGCGTTCTCAGCGGAAAGCACGTCAAGGTCGATAGATCGCGTCGCTGTGTTCTGTTTTTTCAGTAATTCACCGAGCGAACCGAAACCACCGGTCTCGGAGAACATTTCGATGGTTTCCTCGTCGGCCGCCATGACCGCGCCATCCTCCAGCACGCTGATTTTTTGCACGCGGAACAGGCATTCTGCGACGCGTGCTTCGAGCGGATCGGCATCCTCACCCAAAATGTGGCGCAGGAAAATTTGCGTTAGTTGAAACACAAAGATCGGCGGCACATCGACGCCTTCGCCCTTAAAGAGCCCGGTGTACGCGGCCTCCAGCGTGGGCGCCGCGATCAGGCGATCGCGGAACTTGAGCAAAACACGGTAGTTCGCCTGCGCGTCTGGGTCGGCGATGGTGAGAAGCTCAGCGCCGCCAACGGGTCGCCGTGGCGATCCAAGCAGGGCATCGTGCAGCTTGATCTCGGCGGGGCAGGACTCAGCAATTGGCGCCACCTCAGGCCGCAAAAACAGCGCTCGCAAAAAATCATCCGTGACGATGAGCGCATCGCCAGAGTGGGCAAGAAGCTTGTAGCCCGTCGAAGACCAGAAATCAGGCATAACGCACACGAGAGTCGTAATGGCGCAAGCGTAAACGAAGCGCCATTGACGCGGGCTATCGGTCATGGCCAGTTTCGGGCTAAAATCACTATGGTTCGAGGAGCGTTGCAACCGGCCCCTGCATTTTCAGGCGCGATCCGGCTAGGCTCGAACCAGCTTTTTCCAACCGCGCTCGCAGTTTTGGTGACATTCGGGTCACAACTCTCGCGAGCGATGGGCGTTTTGCCTTTTTCTCCCTGCGTTTTTCCTCGTGTGTCACCCAATTAAATTGGAATGACTATGAACGCCGTTGCAGACAAAATTTTTACTGATTACGTGATTGCCGACCTTTCGCTTGCCGAGTGGGGCCGCAAAGAAGTCAAAATCGCCGAAACCGAAATGCCGGGCCTGATGGCGATCCGCGAGGAATTCACCAAAGCCCAACCGCTCAAAGGCGCGCGCATCACCGGTTCGATCCACATGACCATCCAGACCGCCGTGTTGGTCGAGACGCTGCAGGCGCTTGGTGCCAGCGTGCGCTGGGCCTCATGCAACATCTTTTCGACGCAAGACCACGCTGCCGCCGCATTGGCCGCACGCGGCACGCCGGTATTTGCCACCAAGGGCGAAACGCTGGCTGAATACTGGGATTACACCCATCGCATCTTCGAATTCGGCGCCAAAGGCACTGATGGCGAAGGCCCGAACATGATCCTCGATGACGGCGGCGATGCCACGTTGTTGATGCATCTCGGCCAGCTCGCTGCCAAAGACGCGTCGCTCATCGCGAACCCGACGTCAGAAGAAGAAACCTGTCTGTACGCCGCGATCAAGGCGAAGCTCGCCGTTGATCCGACCTGGTACGAGCGCAAAGCCAAACACATCATCGGCGTCACCGAAGAGACGACCACGGGTGTGCATCGCCTGAACGAAATGAGCGCCAAGGGCACGCTGTTGTTCCGCGCCATCAACGTCAACGATTCCGTTACCAAGAGCAAGTTCGACAACCTGTACGGCTGCCGTGAATCGTTGGTCGACTCCATCAAGCGCGCGACCGACGTAATGATCGCTGGCAAGGTTGCCGTCGTCGCCGGTTATGGCGATGTGGGCAAAGGCTCGGCGCAGGCTTTGCGCGCGCTGTCCGCTCAAGTGTGGGTGACCGAGATTGACCCGATCAACGCGTTGCAAGCGGCGATGGAAGGCTTCAAAGTCGTGACCATGGAATACGCCGCTGACAAGTGCGACATTTTCGTGTCCGCCACAGGCAACAAGAACGTCATCACCTACGCACACATGGCCGCCATGAAAGACGAGGCCATCGTCTGCAACATCGGTCACTTCGACAACGAAATCGATGTCGCGTCGCTCGAAAAATGCACCTGGGACGAGATCAAGCCCCAAGTCGATCACGTTATTTTCCCGGACGGCAAAAAGATCACGTTGCTGGCCAAAGGCCGCCTGGTCAACCTCGGTTGCGCCACGGGTCACCCAAGCTTTGTGATGAGTTCATCGTT
>JBDSYI010000126.1:0-1832 GCA_039925745.1 Casimicrobium sp.
AAACGGCTCGGTAAACCAGCGTTTAAGTGTGCTGTCGACAAGGCCCGGAATCCCGTCTCGCGCCGCAATCGCAAGCCGCTCTTCCCACAGACTACGCGGTGGCATCTCGCTCGCGCTGTCGCATAACGATAGCGAAAGCACTTTGTTGCCATAGCGTGCGCCCAGTTGCTGGGCAATCATGCCCCCCATCGAAAGACCCACGATGTGCGCTGAGGCAACACCCAGCGCATCGAGCAGCGCTGCGGCGTCGTCGGCCAGCATCGGAATCGAGTACGGGCCCGGCGTCGTTCCGGAGCGACCATGACCGCGCGTGTCGTAGCGCAACACGCGATACCGGTCGGTGAGCGCCGGAATCGTCCAATCCCACATGGTGTAGTTCGACATCAGGCTATTGCTGAGCAGCACGACACGACCATGCTCTGGGCCGTCGAAGCGATATCCGGTTTCAACGCCGTTAACGGTGACGTGAGTTGTCATGAATATTTTGTCGCGATGGAATTTGAGTGGTGCAAGACTAATGCAGAGACAGCGCAAGAATTCGTTACCGATTCATTTCACAATGTGGCAATCCTCGCGCACACCTGAAAAACGAACCCACCGTAGCGCGAACCGACGCTGCCTCCGCCTAAAATCAAATGCAATATGCATTACCTTTCAAGCGTGGCGCGAGCCAAGCGCTCCGCCATCGCAATCGCCGCCGCGCTCACGCTGATCGTGATCTGGGGCGTTAATTTCACCGTACAAAAATACGTCTACACCGTCACCGGGCCGGGTGGGTTTTTGTTCGTGCGCTATCTCATCATGCCCGTATGTGCCGTTGCGCTGCTGCTGTATCGCTATGGCACGCATTGGCCGCGCGTGTCGCGCAGCGACTTCTGGGCGCTGGCTCGGCTGGGTGTTGTCGGACACACGTTGCACGTCGGAATGGTTTCATACGGCATTCACTGGTCGACCGCGTTTTCTAGCTCGCTGATCCTCGCGTGTGGTCCGATTTTTACGCTGCTGATTTTGCGTTTGATGGGCATAGAACAGTTAAAGCGGGCACAGTTAATCGGCGTAGCCATCGCGTTCGCAGGTGTATTGGTGTTTCTTTCTGACAAGCTGTTAGCGGGCAACTGGAAAGCTTCGGGGGGTGATCTTTTTTTGTTGATTGCTGCCAGCTTTTTTTCGTATTACACCGTCGCCTCAAAGCCCGTCATCGAGCGTCTCGGCAGCGTCGTCACGATGACCTACGCCACGATCATCGGTAGCGTCCCCATCGTGTTGTTCGCGTCGAGTGCGGGGCTCGCCATCGAATGGCGCGAAGTACCGGCAGGCATTTGGGCAGGCATTTTTTTCGGTGTGCTGATTTCTGCATTCATGGGCTGGCTGTTGTGGGGCTGGATCAACGCCGTGCGCGGCGTCGCGCGCACCGCGCCCCTCATGTATCTGATGCCACCCGTCGCAGGCCTCGTCGCCTGGGCGTTCGCGGGTGAGCACTACACCTCAATCAAAATCGCCGGCGCGGCGCTTACGCTCGGTGGTGTAGCAGTAGCGCAATTTTCCGGCAACTCGGCGGTGGTGCGGGAGGCTCCGGCGGTCGATTGACGACATTGCGGTGGCTACGCCCGAGCTTCGATTCAGCTACGAATTCAAAATGAGCGACTGGTTACATCGTTAGACTAGTCGTTTCGTAGTGCTCAGGCGTTCGCAAACATGGCAATAAAGAAGCTGGACCTCGTGCTCTTCGGCGCAACCGGATTTACCGGAACGCAAACGCTTAAACATCTGGTGCAGCATGTGCCTTCCGGGTTCAAGTGGGCGATCGCAGGGCGCAGTCATCAGAAACTGGA
>JBDSYI010000127.1:0-14851 GCA_039925745.1 Casimicrobium sp.
CGCGTCTCGGTCTATTTCGAAGCGGCCGCGACGATTATTTCGTTGACGCTGCTCGGTCAAATGCTGGAGTTGAAAGCACGCTCACAAACGTCGGCGGCGATCAAATCACTGCTCGGCTTATCGCCAAAGACGGCGCGACGGATCAATGCCGATGGCTCTGAGGAGGACATCCCGTTGACCCATGTCCACGTCGGTGACAGTCTGCGCGTTCGTCCCGGTGAAAAAGTGCCAGTTGACGGTGAAGTGATTGACGGCGCAAGTGCGGTCGATGAATCGATGTTGACTGGCGAGCCGATTCCGGTGACCAAGCGGACGGGCGACAAACTGATTGGGGCGTCACTGAACACGACTGGGGCCCTGGTGATGCGTTCCGAGAAAGTGGGCTCGCAAACCCTGCTGTCGCAAATTGTGCAAATGGTCGCGCAGGCGCAGCGCTCAAAGGCGCCGATGCAGCGAATGGCCGATACGGTCGCGGCGTACTTTGTAGTGACAGTAGTGAGCATTGCGCTGCTCACGTTTTTCGTATGGGGCGTGTTCGGACCGGAGCCGAGCTGGGTTTTTGGGCTGGTGAATGCAGTGGCTGTACTGATCATCGCTTGTCCGTGCGCGCTTGGGTTGGCGACGCCCATGTCGATCATGGTGGTGACGGGTAAGGCAGCGACGCAGGGCATCTTGTTCAGGGACGCAGCCGCCATCGAGAACTTCAAAAATGTGGATACCTTGATCGTTGACAAGACCGGCACGTTGACCGAAGGCAAGCCCGCATTTAACGAGGCTATCGGCGTCGGTGGCTTCAGCAATGAAGAAGTTTTGCGGCTTGCTGCAAGCCTTGATCAGGGCAGCGAACATCCGCTGGCCGCCGCGATAGTTCGTGCAGCCAATGAGCAGAAGATCGCGCTCAGTAAACCTGATTCGTTTGAGTCCGACACCGGTATTGGCGTGCGCGGCGTGATCGCCGGCGACAAAGTCGTGCTGGGCAACACGACGCTTATGGCGCAGTCAAACGTGTCGGTCGACTCATTAAAGGAGCGGGCCGAGGTGCTGCGCGCGTCCGGCGCCAGCGTGATGTATCTGGCCGTGAATCGAGAGCTTGCCGGATTACTGGCTGTATCGGACCCGATCAAGGCGAGCACGCAGGAAGCGTTGTCACAGTTGATGGAGACAGGTATTCGAGTGATCATGGCCACCGGAGACGGCGCAACGACGGCGAAAGCGGTTGCCACAAAACTGGGCATCAAAGAGTTCTACGGTGAAGTCAAACCCGCCGACAAGCTTGCGCTCGTTGAGCGCCTTCAGAAGGAAGGCCGGATCGTCGCGATGGCCGGCGATGGCATCAACGACGCGCCAGCGCTTGCCAAAGCCGACGTGGGCCTCGCAATGGGGACGGGGACGGATGTTGCGATGAACAGCGCGCAGGTTACGCTGGTTAAGGGCGACCTGCGCGGCATTGCAGCATCACGCGCCTTGTCGATAGCGACCGTTAACAATATGAAACAAAATTTGGGCTTCGCGTTTTTTTACAACGCGCTCGGTGTGCCGATCGCTGCGGGGCTACTTTATCCCTTCACTGGTTGGCTGCTCTCGCCTATGATCGCAGCGCTGGCGATGAGCTTAAGCTCCGCTTCGGTGATTACTAACGCACTTCGACTCAGAGGAAAATAACAATGCTTTCAGCTCCACCGCTTCGATTCATTGCTTACTCGATTGCCTTGACGGTCGTCGCTGCTGCATCGTGCCCCGCTCGCGCCGAGTTGATCGACATCGCGTGGAATTCCAGCGGACAATTTGAAAAAACGGCGACCGTGCCACCGGGTAAATTCCTGGAGTTGTGTGGTGGCCTTTCCAGCGGGCAAACCATCGGCTGGAGCTTTGATGCAGATCAGGCACTGGACTTCAACATCCATTTTCATGAAGGCAAGGCGGTCGTTTTCCCTGCGAAGTACGAGGGCGCCAAGCAGGCGGCCGGGACGTTAAACGTTGTGGCGAAGCAGGACTATTGCTGGATGTGGAGCAACAAGAACACCACGGCTGTAAAGCTGACGGCGCGCCTAAAGCGATAGCGGGCCTGACAGCGAGGAGGCGCGTTGGACGGCGCTTCACGCCGCGTGTCGAGGTGCGATCGGAAATCCCGACGCTCCGATGTCATTGGGCAATGATCACGTTCGCCTGATCGACGATCCGATACCTCGAATTAGCGCATTTTGCGCACGCAACTGCGAAATTCTGACCAGATAATTTATAAACATCTTATCGCGTAAAGCGCCACTGCTAAGGGGCTAACAATCGATTTATGCAAAAGTCGATAAATGCAAAAATGGGCCCGTAGGCCCATTTAGAATGCGGATTTCAGCCTAAAGCTGACGCGGTATTTTGCTTATAGACCTGCTGCCAACACATTCTGGAAGTACGAGCGTACCGCAAGATTGCAGAATGGTGGCACGAGGCTGCCATGATATGCACCGAGTACGCGCTCGGCAGGCGATGCACCCAACGTTGGATCAGCGGCAGCACCTGCTTTTGCCTGCGCAAATGCACCGGCCAAAGTTGGGCCAACTGTGACCGGGTCTTCGAGATTAAACACGGTGGTGAAACCTTGTGCGCCCCTAATGCCGAAATAGCGGACTGCGTCGGTTGTATTGCTACCAAACACCGTCGGATCCTGCGCGCCGTAGCACATGGCGACCGGGCGGGCTGGCGTCCAGCTGAGCAGATCGTTCTTGGCTGCGGCTACCCAGACTGGGTGGTTTGGATTGGTCAGAATTGCCTGACGATAGCTGTCCTTGATCAGGTTAGGCACACCGATACCGCTCGCGAACAAGGCATTCAGCGATGGATCAGGCGTCACCAGTGCACCGTTAGCGAAGAGCTTGGTGGGCAGCTTGCCAGTCGTGAACAATTGGTTGAACGTCAAAGGACCAGGCAGCAGCGTTTCGATACCGGTAGCGTAGGCTGCTTCATACACGTCCGACGGCGTTGTGTAGAGGTTGCCGTAAGCCTTCTGCCATGCGGTCAGAATCAGCGGCGTAAACACCGTCGCACCCGCGTTAACACCGCCCGCGAACACCGTTTTGAACGTGTTGGTCAACGAATATGGGCCGGACATGTTGCCCGACGCCGTGACTTTGAATTCGCTGCCGTAATTGGTTTGCATCGCCTTATGCGTAGCCATCGAAACGTAACCGCCTTGCGAGTAACCCGACAGGAACAGTTTGCCTGAATCATTGGCGCCGATCCCGGCGAAAGCCTTTCGAGCGGCGCGCAGTGCGTCGATCATGTCGTTCGATTGTTGCTCGCCGACTAGATACGGATGGTAGGGCGAGCGCGAAGCATCGTAGCCTACGTAGTTTGAGGTGACGACGATCCAGCCCTGTGCGGCGTACATCGCGGCGACGAGACCTGCTTCGCTGGTGGCAGGGCTCGCCATGTTGAAGCCTTTTTCAACGGTCGTGCCGTGGCTGTATAGCAGTACCGGACGCGGGCCGGAGCAAGCCGGATCGGTTCCGCTTGGCACCATGATGCCGCCGGTGGCGTTGGTCGCTTCGCCAACCGCACCAACCGTGTTGTATTCCATGTAGTGGAACGTGATGCCGCATTTAGGAGCGCCAGCAAGCTGTAGCAGCCCCTTACCGCTCGCCGACGAATTCAAAACGTTTGTGAAATCCGTGGCGGTTGGGAAGCTCGCCAGAATGACGGGGGGGTTAGCAACGAGCGTTCCACGCGCGGTGGTTAGGTCAATGACCGGGCCGGGGGCAACGTCGCCGCCGCCACTACAGGCGCTCAGCACAGCTGCGGCCAGTACGGCGAACGCGCCAACTTTAAGAGTTTGTTTGGACATCATGGTTCCTCCTGATTGAACTGTTGTCGCCGTCGGAGCATTCTGCCTTCGACGACGGCTTAACGTACGATGTTAGGCGTTTGTGAATCAGCCTGCTAGCGGCGAATTAAACCGCGCAGGCCGTTAGCCAAGACTTGTTGCGTTTCTGGCGTTCGCAGGTCGTTTGAAGCGGTGCGAGAGCGCGATACTGGGGACCTGGCAATTCGGCGGTGTGTTACGGCGCACACGGTTCAAGCGGCCATTCGTTGCCAATGCGACCCCCCAAAGCAATACCTAGGCAACCTCTGCTGCCGCGTAACTAGCCTGATTGATGGCGCGTTTGGCGTCGAGTTCGGAGGCCACGTCGGCGCCGCCGAGCAGTGTGACTTTTACGCCTTTGGCCGCCAGCGGTTCGACCAGTTCGCGCAGCGGAACCTGTCCAGCGCAGAGGATGATGTGGTCAACATCAAGCCAGGTCGGGTTTTCGCGCTTTTCGCCATAGGTCACCAGCAGTCCCTGATCGCTGATCTCTTCATAGTTCACGCCGCCGACCATTTCCACGTTGCGTGACTTGAGTTCGGCGCGATGAATCCAGCCCGTGGTTTTGCCAAGGCCAGCGCCGATTTTGCCGACTTTGCGTTGCAGCAGTGTGATCTGGCGTGCGGGCGGCGTTGGTTTGGGTTTGACCACGCCACCGGGCACGGTTTCAGGATCGACGACGCCCCATTCGGCTAGCCATTCGTCAAGATGCAGCGTTGGCGAATGATCGCCCTTGACGAGAAATTCCGCCACGTCAAATCCGATACCGCCGGCGCCGATGATGGCGACCTTTTGCCCGACAGTTTTCTTTTTGGCGAGCACGTCAACATACGACAAAACTTTCGCATGATCTTGTCCCGGAATTTTCGGGTCGCGCGGCGTAACGCCAGAGGCGAGGAACACTTCCTCGTAATTCCCCGAAGCCAAAAGCTCCGCATCGGCACGCGTGTTGAGATGCACGTTCACGCCCGTGACTTCGAGTTTTCGCTTGAAATATTTCAGCATCTCGTGAAATTCTTCTTTGCCCGGAATGCTGGCCGCCATATTGAGCTGGCCTCCGACCTTGTCGGCCGACTCAAACAGATGCACTTCGTGCCCACGCTCGCCGAGTACGGTCGCAGCCGCGATACCTGCAGCGCCTGCACCCACCACCGCAAATTTGCGGCGTTTCGGCGTCGGCGTGTAGATGAGCTCTGTTTCGTGGCACGCACGCGGATTGACCAGACAGGACGACATTTTTTGCGCAAAGATGTGATCGAGGCAGGCTTGATTGCAGGCGATACAGACATTGATTTCGTCGCGACGACTTTCTGCTGCTTTCTTCACAAATTCTGGGTCGGCGAGGAACGGTCGCGCCATGGAAACCATGTCGGCGCAACCGTCGGCGAGAACTTGTTCCGCAACTTCTGGAACATTGATGCGGTTCGACGTGATCAGAGGAATCGTGAGTTCTGGCTTCAGTTTTTTTGTTAACCAAGTCCACGCCGCACGCGGCACGCTGGTGGCGATGGTCGGCACCCGCGCCTCGTGCCAACCGATGCCGGTGTTGATGATCGTTGCGCCTGCCTTTTCAATCGCCTTTGCCAGCTGCACGACCTCAGCCCATGAGCTGCCGCCGGGGATCAAATCGATCATCGAAAGGCGGAAGATGATGATGAAATCCGGGCCGACCGCTTCACGAACGCGTGACACGATTTCGACCGGCAACCGCATGCGATTTTCGTAGCTGCCGCCCCATTGATCAGTGCGGCGGTTGGTGTAGGTCGTCAGGAATTCATTGATGAAGTACCCCTCAGAACCCATGATTTCGACGCCGTCATAGCCAGCGTCTCGTGCGAGCTTTGCGCAGCGCACAAAACCACGAATCTGGCGCTCGACGCCACCCGCCGATAGCGCACGCGGTGTGAACGGGGTGATCGGTGATTTCAGGCGTGACGGCGCAACCGATAGCGGCGAATAGCCATAGCGACCCGCATGCAGGATTTGCAGGGCAATCTTGCCGCCTTCTGCGTGAACCGCATCAGTCACTTGAACGTGTTTTTTTGCGGCGGAGGAGGACGCCAGTCGTGAGCCAAAGGGCGATAACCAGCCCTCAATATTGGGCGCATAACCGCCCGTCACCATCAGCGCAACGCCGCCTCGGGCTCGTTCGGCGAAATACGCGGCGAGGCGCGGGAAGTGTTCGGCTTTGTCTTCAAGTCCCGTGTGCATCGATCCCATCAGCACCCGGTTTTTAAGCGTGGTGAAGCCCAGATCAAGGGGGGCGAGGAGGTGAGGGTATGCGGTCGAGGCCAAGGCGGCACTCCGATAAACGGTGGAGGCGCAAGGCTACGCGAAATTGTGCCGGGTTTGCTTCGTTTGAAGTTTGGGCTCTACGACCCGACACCCTCCCCAAGCAGGGAGGGTGATGTCCGCTTACTGAGGAATCGTCAGCGTGCTGCCGCTAAACGTGATGGCGTCGGCTGCTGTCGGAGCCGCGTTAAATGCGGGAACGTTGCTGCTACCGATGGCCGGTGCTGCGCCCGGCGTGCCGCCGCGCGGCGTGGTGCGTACGACCTGTGAGGGCGGCAGTGCTTTGCCGTTTTTCAGGTGGTCATACATCGCGTCCATGGCACGGTTGAAGTAGACGTGCAGCGGAATAAATCGCGTGTCGTAGCCCGGAAGTGCTGCATTTCCGATGAAAGCGTCAAAGTGTTGCGCGTTGGTGACTTCCATGTAGCTCAGCTTGGCGCTCGTGCCTTGTGAGGTCAGGCTTTGCGCGACGTACGGGCGCGAAGCATGGTTCACCGGCACCAGCGCGTCGTTACGACCGTGCACGATGATGGTGGGCTTGCCCTGAAGTTTGCCGCTGCGTTGCACCGCTTTGATGTTCGCCGCGACGGTGGCATCGTTGACTTTGGCGGCAATACACTGCGCGCCATCAAAGTTGTAGTCGAGTTTGCCGCCAGCGGACGCCGATCCCGCGCCCTCCAAAATCGCGCCGCCCGGATTATTGAAGTTCACGATGTTGATGCCACTCGAAGGCGGAATGCCATTGCCCGTGCCGAACAGACGCGCAAATGCCGCAGCGGCAATCGGTGTGGGTTTAAAGTCTGCGCCAGTCGCCGCAAAGCCGTAGCCACACAAATTGTCGGCTACGTTAGCGGCCGCGTAAGTGTTGACGTAGGTGACAGCAATCGCGGGCACCGCAAAGGCGAAGTGTGAAGCAAGCAACATGTCGGATTCAAGCAACCATCCCGCCGCATGAATTTTCGCAAGCGCTTCGTCGGCTTGAGCAGCGGTTGTCGTCGCCGTGAGCAGGCCTTTTGCGGCGAGCGACGCGCAGCGGTTTGCCCCGGCTACGGCACTGACATAGACGGCGCCTGGCGCAGCCGCGACCGCTGTCGCAAGTGCGGCACACGGTTGATACAACATCGCCTGAGCGGTGTAATCCATGAGGCTCTTACCGCCGTTGGTCACCGTTGCTGTGCCAAATTTGACCGTCGCGCCGCCCGATCCGTCAGGCTGAATTTGCGGCTCCGCGACGGCGACGCCGTCAATCAGATTCTCGGTGTCGACCTCGGCCGCCTGCAGCGATGCACCAGCACCGTTGGAAACGCTTGAAGCGATAACCAGCGTGTTGTCGGCGGTGAATTTGACTGTGCTTGCGCTACCGACTTTTGGCGCGAGCTCTTCGTTCATAGCGAACAGCGCAAACTTCACGGCCTGAAGCGTGAATTTGCCCCAGTCCTTTTCCGGGTTTTGTTGCGAATGGGCGTGCTTCACGGCGATGCGATTGTTCGCCGCTGTGCCCGCAGGGGTTGTCGCTAAGAACTGTGCGCCGGGAGCGTTGCTGAGGATGGGGCGGCCATTGATGTCGAACACCGTGTTCGTCACCAGATCGTGCGCGCCGTTGCCAGTGCCCTTGTCGGTGTAGGCCACTGCACAGCCCTTTTTTAGGCCCCATTCGCCAGCCGTGGCAATTGCACCATAAACACCGCGCGAACCGGACGACGCAGCCGTAACAATGCAGGGCGCGTCAGCTTTAAAAGTCGATGGAATCTGCACCATCATCGTGACGTTCTGTTTGCCCGTGCCGTCATCTGAGTAGGCGATGTATTCGACGCCCGCGATCTTGCCTTCACCGGTGCCTACGACGCCATTGGCGTCAATATTGGGGCCGAAAAGGACGCCGAAACCTCCGTTAGTGGTGATGTCGACTAACGAACGATAGTTGTTGTAAATGGCGAGTCGTCGCAGATCGACAGCGCTTGGATTCAGGGGGTCGGTCAGCACCGGTGATACGGCGCTTTGCAGCCCGGATTTTCCGAGTCCCGCGGTGAGCAAATCGTTGCTGGTGCCATCAAGAACGGTGCGTTGAATGGTGCCGCTGACGAACGCGGGTGCGGAATTCAGTGCCACTTGAGTGTCCGAGCCACAGCCCGCGAGCGCGACAACGCTGGCAGCGCCGATAAGGGGTAAAGCCAATTTTATTTTCATAAGAATCCTCTTTTTAGTGTGTGATTCACGGCAACGGGTGCGACAGGCGCGCGACCTGTCGGTAAATGTTGTGTGAAGCAATGACTTTATCCTGCCTGTTTGCACTTTGGGCGGTGTAAACCATTAGTGCACCTGCATCGTGACAGCTTGCCCAGTCGCTACGGCGGGGTGGGGCGCAGTATTAGTGGGAAACTAAAACGCGAGCCATGACGGCTGCTGACGCAACCGTCATCGTCAGAAGTTTCCAACGGGGCAAGTGCAGCGTCACTGCACGTCACCCAAATTCGGCATAACCATTGGCGTGATCGGTGTTGTCGGTGCATTTGCGGGACGTGGAACGCCCAACAATTTGCTTCCTTCAATCAGACCTTTGCCGCCAGTCAACAGCGCTTTGGCGGCAGCCTCGTCGGGATCGTTGCGCATGGCGAGCGCTTTTGCTTGTTGCGCTGCTGCAGCGGCGCTGACCGGAGCGCACACACCCGAGCTTCGACGGGTGAGCGCTGCTGCGAGTTGCTGCTCGGTCGGGTCACCGAGCTGTTTCGTCAAATCGTCGGACGCTGCGCAGGTTGGGGCGAAGCCGTTGATGTAATCGCCTTCGCCTTTGTAATTGCGCCCGGTGAACTGAATGGAGTAGTACGTGGTGCCGCAGTTGTCGGTCGGGAAGAAACCGTACGGTTTGCCGCAGGTGGTGGCGCCGATGAGGATGACCTCAACGCCAACGCCTTTGAGTCCATTGATGACGGCTTCTGAGGCTGAGCAGGAGCTGGCGCTGGTGAGAATGAACACGCGGCCGAGATTGAGTGTGGGTAGCGGCGTGCCGGCCGTCAACGAAAATCCGTAAGCTGTGTTGTAGAAGGGCGTTGTGTCGAGCCGACTGCCGAACGGGGACTTGTCGTTTTGCAATGTTTTCTCGAAATACTTTCCGCTGGTGCGCGCCGGACCGGCAATCATGAAGGCAAGCTCGCCCGCGACGTCAAGCAGACCGCCGCCGTTGTAGCGCAGATCAAGTACCAGATCGTTGACGCCCGCGGCTTGCAAACCGGCGAATGCATTGGCTAGCGCGGACTCGGAACTGTAGGGACTGAATGTCTGGAATGCGACGTAGCCCACGCGACCGGTCGGCGTGTTGATGGTGCCCGCAGTCGTCACCGATTTTGTTTGCAATGAGGCGGACAGCAGCGTCACCGTCCGTGCGGCGCTGTCGCCAACGCTTAAAAGTGAGAAAGCGTGGGATTCGCCGATGGTGGATGGGGACAGCCCACGATTGAGTGCGGCTACGCCTACGGCTGTGTTGACATTAACGAAATCGACGCCGTCGATTGCAATGATCCGGTCACCGCGTTTAACACCGGCAATGGCCGCCGGGCTGTCAGGCGCCACAATCGCCGCCACCCACTCGCGCGGTGCGGAGCTGCGAATTGCACTCCAGCTAACGCCGTAGCCGTACGACGCCCCACTGCTGACCGCCTCGGCGTCATCGGTGGTGCGGGTGAAGTGGAACTCATCTTTGGCCCGACCTGACAACACTCTGGCGGGCGTTTTGAGGACAGTGAACAGCGCTGCCGTGGCGCCGTATTGCGTCACGTCAACGTTCGGCACCTCACGATACCAAAGGTAGGTTTCGTCGATCCATGAACGCAGCCAACTCTTTTCGTCGTCGATCGTGCCCTGCCGGTCGGGATAGGCGGCGCCTGTGTAGGGGCTAGAACCTACTCGCGGTGCGACGCAACGATCGGTCACCGCATTTGAAGCAACGAAGGTGGTACGCGGCGTCTGGTCAGTTGCACTCTTCGCGCAGAAAACGATCCCTTCACCGCCCCAGCCACGGCGGATCATCTCCTGATAACTGGTCGCACTGACGACGTAGCGGTGATTCGGCGTGTCAACTGGCGTTTGCGAGCGCAGGGCGCGATACACGGCGGTCGGCGAGCTGGCGGGGCAGGTGCCGGCAATCGGCTTTTCTACCGCGAAATCCAGCCCCTCGAAGTTAAAGTTAGCGAGGTTGTATGACGCGATTAATGCGCAATCAGCGCTCAATCCATAAAAGTGCGAAGAGACGCTGGAATCCGACACAGCAATCCGATAGCGACACACGGAGTCAAGCGGGAACGCTGCTCCAGCCGCTGCCGACGCGGCAAACGTCATGCCGGTGCGCTGAAAGTCAGCGTTGCCGTCCAGCGCAGTTTGTTCCGCGGCGCGACCGGTGAGGAAGTAGGCGGCGACACTGCTGTTGTAGTACTCGACGACGGTGACTGCCGTTTGCGCCCATGCCGGTTGTGCCAGTGAAAGCGCGACCGTGGCTGCTGCGCAGGCGCGAAAAAATAGCTGTTTTAATGTGCGCAATTTCATCATGAAACCTGTCGCTCTGTTCGGTGAAGTGAGGCCGCATTATGACAACGTGTTGTACCTGCGGGTGATTTCAATGCGTCGATTGCGCCACCATTGTGACGAATGACGATAGGCAGAGACGAAACAGGCCGCATCGCGCGGCCTGTTTTCATCTCATTGCACTGCGGTCGATACTGCTACTTCACGGTGATCCACTCGTATTGCAAAAAGTTGTCCGCACGGTGCACGACATTGACGTTGCTGCGCGCGGCCCACGGGATGACCTGGCGGTGTAGGGGCAAATGATTAATCTCGTCGTTGTGAGCCAAGAGCGCCAGTTTGATCAACGCTTCACGCTTTTTGGCGTCGGGCTCTTTGCTCTGGGCAATGGCGGCTTCTTCGAGTTTGGCATTTTTGTAATTACCGTAGTTGTAATCGCCGACGCCATTGGCACCGCGATTTCGCAACACCGGTGTCAATACAGTTTCGGCATCAGTAATCGCGCCGCCCCAACCGAGCATGTAGAGCGAGGTGTCGAGCTTGTCGAGCCGCGGGAAGTACACAGTACGCGGCTGTGCGTCTAGTCGAATTTTGATGTTGATCCTGGCCCACATGGCGGCCAATGCCTGACAGATTTTTTCGTCATTGATATAGCGATTGTTCGGACAGTGCAACGTGACCTCGAAGCCCTGCGGATAACCAGCTTCAGCCATTAATTTGTTGGCAGCCGTGACATCGAATGGACGCCGCTTTTCGATGGCAGGATCGTTGAAGGAGCCGAGCGGTGATGGCGTGATGCTGCCGGTCGGAAATGCCTGCCCGCGCATCAGTTTCGTTTTGATCGCATCGATGTCGATGGATTGGTACATCGCCTGACGAACGCGTTTGTCTTTAAACGGATTTTTGCCCTTCACGTTCGAATACAACAATTCATCGCGCGCCTGGTCCATGCCGATGAAAACGACGCGATTTTCTACGCCGTTGATGACCTTGATGCCAGGCGTTTTTTCAAGTCGCTCGAGATCCTGCGGCGAGGGATCGAGCACGAAATCGATCTCACCGGAAATAAGCGCTGCGAGTCGGGTGGAATCATTCTTGATCGCTGAGTACGTCACCGAAGTAACGTTTCCCTCCTGCTTGCCCCACCATGCGTCGTTTTTTTTCCAGATGGTCTTCACATCGGGCTGACGACTTACCAGACGAAAAGGTCCGGTGCCGTTTGCGTTGAGTGAAGTAAATTTCTCTTCCTTATTTTTGTAGTCGAGTGGCGTCGTGCAGTTGTTTTTCTCGCTCCACGATTTGCTCATGATCATGACTGAATTGACGTGATCGAGAAAAATTGGATTGACTTGCGGCAGTTTGAATTCGACGGTGTAAGTGTCAATCTTTCGGGCGGTGCCAGCCTGATTGGCATAGACGCGAATTTGCGACGTTGGCGCTTTGGCACGCTCCATCGAGAACACCACGTCGTCTGCCGTAAATGGCGTGCCGTCGTGAAACTTCACGCCCTGGCGCAGTTTGAATTGCCAGGTGAGATCGTCAATCTGCTTCCACTCAGTGGCGAGCCCAGGCCCGAGCTTCAGTTTTTTGTCCCGAAGCAACAAAAACTCGTAGACCTGCGAGTTCACCGAATTGGTCAGGCCTTCGTTTTGAGAATGCGGATCCATCGTTTGTGGATCACCGGCACCCGCCCAGCGCAGCGGGTTGGCCATGACCCCACTGGTAACGAGCGCAACGGCGCAAGCGGTCAGCGCGAAAATGCGTTTCATCGAAGTCATCGAGCAGCCTTCAAACGGGAGTTAAGATAAATCAGTTTAGCGATTTTTCTGCACCACGGGCTAGGGACAAACCAGTGCATCCAATCGCTGCAATGTACATACAACTTTTTCATAGAAGCACCTTTATTAAGGGGATGAAGCGGGTATTCGATTAAAGTCGACTTTTGCCAATTTACGAATCTAACCCCTGTGCGTACGTGTTTTAACGGTAAAGCTGTATGGCCTAACGTAGAATTAGAAACACGCATGACCGCACCCATTTCCCCGTTCTTGCCTGACCGCAAGTCAATGCTGCTCGCAGACTATTGGCGCATCAGTCGCAAGGCCAAACAACTCAAACCTGATCAGCTTGCGGCAGACATTGCGCGCGCTGAGGATCGTTTTCGCTCGCGTCTGGCGCGCTCTCCGGGCATCATTTACGCCGATGGATTGCCAGTTTCGGAGCGGGCGGACGCGATTGCTTCGCTCATTCGAAATCATCAAGTCGTTGTTTTGACCGGCGAAACCGGTTCTGGCAAAACCACGCAATTGCCGAAGATTGCGCTTGCGGCAGGGCGAGGGCGATATGGTTTGATTGGACACACACAGCCACGACGCATCGCGGCACGCAGTGTGGCCGAGCGCATCGCTAAAGAGCTCGGCGAGGAGGTCGGCGCTAGCGTTGGCTACAAAGTGCGGTTTACTGAAAAAGCGACGCAAGACGGCTTCATCAAACTGATGACTGACGGCATCTTGCTGGCCGAAACGCAGGGCGATAAGTTTCTCAACGCCTACGACACCATCATCATTGACGAGGCACATGAGCGCTCGTTAAACATTGATTTTTTGCTCGGATATCTGCGCCAGTTGCTGCCGAAACGCCCCGATCTTAAGGTCATCATCACTTCGGCCACGATTGACGCCGAGCGCTTCGCACTGCACTTTCAGGATCGTCATGGCAAGCCAGCGCCGATGGTCGCTGTTTCGGGGCGAACTTATCCTGTCGATGTGCTTTATCGCTCGACGACCACTGAGGATGACGACGAAGAAAAACTCGAGGAAGCGATCGCCGATGCGGTTGACGAGCTATGGCTGAACGGTCCGGGTGACGTGCTCGTGTTCCTTCCCGGTGAGCGCGAAATTCGCGAGACACAGGACATTTTGCGGCGGCGGCTGAAACCAGGTACAGAAATTTTGCCGCTGTTTTCGCGGCTTTCTGTCGCCGATCAGCAGCGGATTTTCTCTAGCGGGAGCGGGCGTCGTGTGGTGCTTTCCACCAACGTTGCTGAGACTTCGCTGACGGTGCCGGGCATCCGCTATGTCGTCGATTGTGGGCTGGCGCGGCTCAATCGCTACAGCGTAAAAAATAAAGTGCAGATGCTGCAAATCGAGAAGATTTCGCAGGCGAGCGCCAATCAGCGCGCAGGACGTTGTGGCCGGGTGGGGCCGGGCATTTGTATTCGTTTGTACAGCGAAGACGACTTCAAAGCGCGCAGCGAATTTACGGATCCCGAGATTTTGCGTTCGTCGCTGGCGGGAGTGATTCTGCGCCTGTCGTCGCTCGGATTCGGTCGCGTGCAGGAGTTCCCGTTCATTGAACCGCCGAGTAATCGCGCGATTGCCGATGGCACCGCGTTGTTGCAGGAATTGGGCGCTCTGAACGAGGCGGCAGAACTCACCCATATTGGGGGCGAACTCGCGCGCATTCCACTCGATCCGCGCATCGGTCGCATGTTGATCGAAGCGAAAACGCTCGGTGTTTTGCCTGAAGTTTTGGTGATTGCAGCGGCATTGTCGGTGCCTGATCCGCGCGAGCGCCCGTTCGAAGCCCGCGACGCGGCGGATCGTGCGCATGCGTGGTTCAAGGACGAGAAGAGCGATTTTTTGTCGCTGCTTAACGTCTGGAAATTTGCCGTTGAGTTGCGCGAAGACGGCGGACACAAAAAGCAGGTGCAAGCCTGCCGTGAAAAGTTTTTGAACTGGCTGCGATTGCGCGAATGGCGGGATTTGCATGCGCAGTTGCGTGACTCGCTGCGCGATTTGAACTGGAACGTGGAAAGCCCGTTGTCAAAGGAGCCGCCGTTTGTGCTGCTACATCGGGCATTGCTTCCGGGCCTTCTCGGAAACATCGGCGTGAAGAGCGACGAGGGTGACTTCTACCTTGGCGCACGCGGCATCAAGTTCTATCCATTTCCCGGCAGCGGTGTTGACAAAAAGGGCCTCAAATGGCTGGTCGCGGCCGAGTTAGCCGAGACGACGCGGCTGTACGCGCGAACGCTCGCCAGAATCGACCCCGACTGGATCGAAGCGGCGGCGGGCGAAGTGGTGCAAAAGAATTACTTCGAGCCGAAATGGGATCGCGCCAGCGGACAGGTGATCGCGTCCGAGCGCGTGTCGCTCTACGGTCTAACCATCGTTGCGCGACGGCGCATCA